>CAMNIU010000218.1 GCA_946540605.1 uncultured Treponema sp. | reverse complement strand
TGTGAGAAATTCAAAAGGAGTATAGATATGAAGAAGAAGTTTGTTTCTTTCCTTACAATTCTTGGAATGGGTGCTGCTATGTTTGCACAGGAAGCTGAAGCTGCCGCATCTGGTGCTGCTGCCGCTGGTGCTATTAAATACCTTGCAGCTGCAATTGCTGTAGGTCTTGCTTGTATTGCCGGTGGTATGGCAGTAGGAAAAATTGGTGCAGCTGCTATGGGCGCAATGAGCGAAAATCCTGAACTTTCTGGAAAGGCACTTCCTTTCGTAGGTCTTGCAGAAGGTATTTGTCTTTGGGGTATGCTCGTTGGAGTTCTTATTCTGTTCAGATAGTTTGAACAGCACGGCAGGTGCCCGATTTGAAATTTTATATTATAGGCGAACGCGAGTTAGTTCTTGCCTTTAAACTGACTGGAATTGAAGGTTGTGCGGCAGAAACCAGAGCAGAAGTTCTGGATGCTTTTAACCGTGTAACCGGAAAGGGTGGAATTGTAAATGTTCCGTCCGGAGAAATTCCGCGTGTGCTGATTTTAACTGAACAGGCAGCAAGTCAGATTGAAGAAGAAGAAATCGCGTGGCAGAAAACAGGAAAATTTCCTCTGATTGTAGAAGTACCAGGCTTAAATGGTCATCTCAAGGGTAAAAAGACTCTTTCTGATGCAATAAAAGAAGCCGTTGGTGTTGAGGTTTAGAATGCAGGAATTACGATCTACAGATATTTTGGATAAAGAGATTCAGGCAGATGCACGCAAAAAAGCCGAGCGCATGCTTGCAAAGGCAGACTCGGATTGTGCAAAACTGCTTGCATCTGTTGATACTGATATTGAAAAAGCCGCAGAAGAAAAAAAGGAGTTCTTTGCGCACAAGCTTGATGCCTTTGAAAAAGACCGTATGGCGGTTGTGCCTCTTGAAAAAGAACGTTTTAAGGTTTCGTTTATTCAAAATGCAGTGATTCAGAATATCAATAAATATCTGGAAGCTCTTACAGAAGAAAAGCGACTTACTCTTGTTTCCCGAGACTTTGATTTTAATGCAGACCGCCGTTTTAATGCTTATGTTTACGGCTTTTCAGTTTCGGCTGCAAAAAACTTTCTTTCTTCAAAACTTGGAGACAAGCTTCTTTCCTGCACAGAAACTAAGTTTGGAGCCTTTGCTCTTGAAGATGAAATTGGGCTTGCAAATCCTCAGGGAATCATTCTTGAATCAGAAGATAAAAATTTCCGTTGCCGCCTTACTTTAAGCGAAGTGATTGAAAAACTGCTGGATACAAACCGTGCAGAACTTTCAGCCACCTTGTTTGGAGGTGACTTATGATAGAAGGAAAAATTACCCGCATTTCAGGTCCTATTGTTTACGCAGAAGGACTGGACGGCTGCGGTCTTTATGATGTAGTTGATGTTGGTGAAAAAAAACTGATTGGAGAAATCATCCGTCAGAATAAAGGTAATGCTACAATTCAGGTTTACGAGGAAGATACCGGTATGCATATCGGTGAAAAAGTTGTATGTACACAACGTCCGCTTTCTCTGCGTCTTGGCCCTGGTGTAGTTGGAAATATTTACGACGGTATTCAGCGTCCGCTTCAGGCAATGTATGAACATTCAGGCGGATTTTTGCTGCCGGGTGAACGAACTCAGCCTCTCGATGAATCAAAGGTATGGCATTTTGATGCTGTAGAAGGCATAGGTGAGGGAACTCCAATTAAACCTGGTATGGTGCTTGGCACAGTAAAAGAAACTGAATCTATTACTGAAAAAATTATGGTGCCGCCGACAATCCGCGGACGTGTTCTTCAGTCATTTAAAGGAACCGGCGACTACACTGTAAACGACGTAATTGCCACTACAGAACTTGATGAAGAAATTCAGCTGGCTCAGTACTGGCCTGTTCGTAAACCACGTCCATATACACAAAAGCTTGGCGTTACAGAACCACTTATTACAGGCCAGCGCGTAATTGACGTTTTCTTCCCTTTGTCGAAAGGTGGAACAGCCGCAATTCCTGGTGGCTTTGGAACTGGAAAAACAATGACTCAGCATGCCGTTGCAAAATGGTGTGATGCTGACTTAATCGTATATATCGGATGTGGTGAACGCGGAAATGAAATGACTGAGGTACTTACTGAGTTCCCTGAACTTATTGACCCGCGTACCGGCCGCTCAATCATGGAGCGAACCATCCTTATTGCAAATACTTCAAACATGCCGGTTGCGGCGCGAGAAGTTTCTCTTTATTCGGGAATCACCCTTGCAGAATATTTCCGCGACATGGGAATGCACGTTGCAATCATGGCAGATTCAACTTCCCGCTGGGCAGAGGCTCTTCGTGAGCTTTCAGGTCGTATGGAAGAGATGCCTGCAGAAGAAGGCTTTCCGGCTTATCTGCCAACCCGCCTTGCATCGTTCTATGAGCGTGCAGGCCGTGTAATTTCTCTTGAGGGCCAGGAAGGAAGCGTTTCAGTTATTGGTGCGGTTTCTCCTCCTGGTGGAGACTTTTCTGAGCCTGTTACCCAGCATACAAAACGCTTTATCCGCTGTTTCTGGGCACTCGACCGCGAGCTTGCAAACGCCCGCCATTATCCTGCAATCGGCTGGATAGATTCTTATTCCGAATATGCTGATGAAGTTCGCGACTGGTGGGAGGTTCATAATCCTCTCTGGGGAAGTTTGCGTCAGGAAGCACTCGAACTTTTGAAAAATGAAAATCGTCTTCAGCAGATTGTTCGCCTTATTGGACCAGATGCTTTGCCGGATGCAGAGCGACTTGTTTTGCGAACGGCCGAAATGATTAAAAACGGTTTCCTTCAGCAGAACGCTTTTGATGATATTGATAAGTACTGTTCAACAGATAAGCAGATTGCAATTCTTGAATTGATGATGGAATATTACAAGCGAGCCTCGGCTTGTATTAAAGCAGGAGCAACTCTTTCTCAGGTTGCAACGCTTCCGGTTTGTGATGAAATTGTCCGAATCAAAATGGTTTACAAAAACGAAGAGATGGACAAAATCAACGAAATCAAAAATCATCTTGATTCACAGATGAGCGAAGTTGAACGCTTATACAGGTAGTGGGAGGACGAAATGAAAGGTGTAGAATATCGCGGAGTTACTTCTGTAGACGGACCAATCGTTGTCCTCAAACGTACTGAAAATGTTTTTTATAATGAAACTGTCTGCGTACGCGACCGCCTTGGCGAAAAACGTACCGGTAAAGTTGTTGATATTTCTGATGAAGCAGTAGTTGTTCAGATTTTCGGAAGTACTACAGGTTTGGATTTGGATGAGGCAACTTTTGAGTTTCTTGAAGAACCACTTGAATTGCGCGTAGGTGAAGGGCTTCTTGGCCGCGTTTTCAATGGACTTGGAAAACCAATTGATGGTTACCCGGAAATCATAAGTAGCGAAAAACGCAATGTAAACGGAAATCCAATGAATCCTTATGCGCGAATCTATCCACGAGACTTCATTCAGACTGGTATTTCTTCTATTGATGGAATGAACTCGCTTGTTCGTGGACAGAAACTTCCAATTTTTTCTGGAAATGGTCTGCCGCATAACAAGCTTGCAGCTCAAATCATCCGCCAGGCAAAGCTTCGTAACAGTAACGAAAAGTTCGTTATGGTTTTTGCCGGAATGGGTATAAAATACGACGTTGCAAAATTCTTCGTAGATACTTTTGAAGAGTCCGGAGTTCTTTCAAATGTTGTTATGTTCCAGAGTCTTGCAGATGCTCCTTCTATCGAACGTATCATTACACCACGCTGTGCACTTACCGCTGCAGAATATCTTGCGTTTGAAAAAGGAATGCACGTACTCGTAGTAATGACAGATATGACAAACTATTGTGAGGCTCTGCGTGAAATTTCTACAACCCGTGGTGAAGTTCCTGGCCGTAAAGGTTACCCTGGATACTTATATTCAGATCTTGCTGAACTCTACGAGCGTGCTGGCCGTGTAAAGGGTAGTGAAGGTTCTATTACTCAGATTCCAATTCTTACAATGCCAAATGATGATATTTCGCATCCAATTCCAGACCTTACAGGTTACATCACCGAGGGGCAGATTGTACTTGGACGTGAACTTGCCCAGCAGGGAATCTATCCGCCGGTTTCAGCTCTGCCAAGTCTCAGCCGTTTGATGAAAGACGGTATTGGACCTGAAATGACTCGTGAAGATCATGCTAATGTTTCGAGCCAGCTTTTTGCAAGTTATTCTAAGGTAAAGTCTATTCGTAACCTTGCGGCCATTATTGGTGAAGAGGAATTAAGTGAACTTGACCGGGCATACCTGCGCTTTGGTGAAAAGCTGGAAAAAGAATTCTTTGGCCAGGGTGAATACGAAGAGCGCACAATTGAGCAGACTCTCGACCTTGGCTGGAAGATTCTTGCAGAGCTTCCTGTAGAAGAATTGACAAGAATCAAACCAGAATATATTCAGAAGTATTTAAAGGAGGCGGGGTCTTAGGGGCAGAGCCCCTAGGGGAAGGGGTAGGACGCAACGAAGTGCGGCCGCAGGGGAAGGCTTTCCCCTCCCTAAAACCTAGAACCTAAAACCTAATACCTATGAGCAGATTAAACATCGCACCAACAAAATCAAACCTTCTCATGATGAAAGAGCAGCTTGCGGTCTCAACAAACGGTTATGAACTGCTCGAAGAAAAACGTGAAATTCTTGTCCGCGAGCTTATGCATCTTGTCGAACGCGTAAAACTTCTGGAAAAAGATATTGATGATGCGGTTGCAAAAGCATATCCGGCCTTTAAGCGAATGCTTATGCTCGATGGTGCAGATCAGATAGAGCGCATTTCTCATGCTGTTCATTATGATTTTGATTTTACCGAAAAACGTATAAATATTGGCGGAATGTCATTTCCTTCAATTGATGTAATAATGCCTAAAAAAGAACTCTTTTATTCTTTTATGGGAACTGATGCAAATATGGATGCAACAGTAAGCAGCTTTTTTGAGCTTTTACTTTTGCTTACACAGATGGCTTCCATACGAACGATAGTTTGGAGACTTGCCGAAGAAGTTCGTAAAACTCAGCGTCGTGTAAATGCCCTCGATAAAATGATAATTCCTCAGGCAAAGGAAACTAAAGCCTATATAGAAAGTGCCCTCGAAGAGCGTGACCGCGAAAATGTTTTTGTACTCAAGGCTCTTAAGAAAAAAAATGGCGCGAAATAAAAAGGTGTGATAAAATATAATTATGGCGAAAAGTTTTTTTAAGAAAATGATTGTCGCAGTAAACGGTCATCGTTCGTCGGTTCATTCGGCGATGTATGCAATAATGATGGCCCGTACTTATAATATCCAGATTAAATTTGTTTATGTAGTTGATACGGCAACTGTTAAGTATCTTTCAATGAATAAGTTTCTTGTTGCTGATGAACGCTATGATTACGAAGAGCGTTTAAAAGAAGATGGCGAAAGATATTTGTCTTATGCGCAGATGCTTGCAGGTTCTAAGGGAATTAGTTGTGAGACGGAGCTGCGAAGCGGTGGGGTTTTTACGGAGATTTTGCGCGCGGCAGATGAGTTTGAAGCCGACCTTATAATTCTTGGTGGCAACGAATCAGAAGGTGAAAAGCATCATGTAAAGCGCAATGTTCTTTCTACCGATCAGAGCGAAGTTCTTGCGCATTCTAAGTGCCCGGTTATGATTATTCAGAAGCCGGATATTGAAAAAATCTTTAAAATATTCTAAAAAAGCATAATGAAAGATTTTTACAAGGTTCTGGGAGTACGGCATAATGCTACTCTTGCAGAAATCAAACGTGCCTATCGTGAAAAAGTAAAATTATTACATCCAGACCTCTCTGGCGACCCGACTCTCCGCGATGAATTTAACGAAGTAGTTCAGGCTTATCGCGTTCTTTCCGATGTTCGTCAGCGTTCAATTTTTGATGAATCTTTCTTTATAAAAATTAAGCGTTCCTACAAAAGTGCAGATACATTTAATTATTATGAATGGCTTTCTGCCCGCCAGGATGAAGAAAGCCGTGCCAAGCTGATTTTCTATACACTAATGCATCACAAGGAAGATGAAGCGGTTGCTGAGTTCAAACGCATGCAGATGAATCACGCTGATTTTTCTCTCAAAAAATGGTTTACCCGCGAAGACTTTATGGACTACGGCTACATTCTTGCAGAAGAGCTTGTAATCCGCGGTGAATATTACGATGCAATGATTCTTCTGGAACAGATTATTCAGATGGAATATTCTTATCAGTATTTTTATATTTTCTTCCCGGAAGTTCTTGATTTTACAGTAAACATTCTTAAGCACAATATAGACTGCGTAATTAGCGATGAACTTGCTCTCGACGTATACGAGCGTGCACTCGACTTAAACCTTGGCAGAAAAAATGACGCCTTCTTCCTCCGCAAAATGAGCGACGAGTACAGACGTTTGGGAGACCTAACAACTGCCGAAATCTGTCTCCGGGAAGCCGAAAAGTTAGCTTAGAATTTCTCACAGAGTTCACAGAGCGCACGGAGCTATTTATTTCATTATTAGCTCTGTGTCCTCCGTGCCCTCTGTGAGGGACTCTTTTGTAAGGATTCACTAACATAAAAGTCTAGCCAAGATTTATGCAAAGTGTTACTATATTTACATGATACAACTTAAAACACCCGAACAAATTGCCGGCATCCGCAAAGTATGTCACATTACTGCCGACATGTTTAATGAACTCATACCAAAGATTCACGCCGGAATGTCTACAAAACATGTAGACGATATGTTTAAAGATTATATGATTTCCCACGGTGGAAAGCCTGCCTGGTGGCGCGAAGATTTCCCTGGAGCAACCTGCATCAGTATTAATAACGAAGTAATCCACGGAATTCCTTCAAAGAAGCGTATCATTCAGGATGGCGACCTTGTAAGCATTGATGTTGGAATCGATATGGACGGTTACATCAGTGATACAACTCATTCACTTTTGATTGGTAATGTAAATCCAAAAGTACGTAAGCTGCAGCAGGTAACAGCAGAATGCCTGAAAGCTGGAATTGCCGCTTGTGTCGTTGGAAACAGAATCAGTGATATTGCAAATGCAGTTTATGAAATTGCAGACTGTAATGGTTATGGTGTAGTTTATGATTATTGTGGCCATGGAGTAGGGCTCGATGTTCACGAAGACCCAAGTGTTCCAAACTGTCCTTTCCGCGGTGCTAATCCACGTATTAAACCAGGTATGGTTCTTGCAATAGAGCCTATGATTAATTTGGGAGTGGCTGATGTTGAAACTGCCGAAGACGGCTGGACTGTACTAACCTGTGACGGAAAAGTAAGCTGTCACGAAGAGCACACCGTTGCAGTTTTTGAAGACCACACCGAAGTACTCACCGATCTCAACTATAAATAATAATACCGGTGGTTGAGTTTGTCGAAACCACCGTGTTGCTTTCTATTTTGCAGCCTTCTGGTAGCTTGCGCGGATTCTTTCTGCAAAGAGCTTATTCTGATCCTTGCGCTCTGGTACAGAGAACAGAGGTTTTCCATCTGCTTCTGAAACACGCCAGATGTGCATAGGTTCAGTTGCATAAGCAGGGCTTCCAGGGTTGTTAATCCACCAGTCAAGAACTGCCATAAAGCATAATGTGTATTTCAAAAGATTAGCATTATTAGCTGTTGTATTTGCAGTTTTATTTTGTGCTCCAAGCAAAACATCAAGACGCTTAGAAACCTCGTTAGGAATATCAAATTTATAATGTTCCCACGGATTTTCAATTAAAGTACAGCTTGCCTTAGTTGCCGCTTTCTGGTCGCACTCATTGATTACCAGCGTAAGGAATTTTCGTGCAAAGTCCGTACGGTGGAAAAGAGGTCGATACTTACTTTCATCTGCAGGATGCTCCAGCAAAAGCTGTTCAAACTTAAAGTTTGGCATATAGTGGTAAGTTGTCTGCCAGAGTAAAGATGTAATTGTTTTCTTACCGATATGAGATTTATCAAAGTCCGGCTGAGAATAAACTGAGTTTACAAGGTCACAAAGCGGCTCACAATAAAGCTGTTCAAAAGTATCTTCGCGGTATGCCGACCAGTCATCCATAACTGCAGTAATATTGTCTGCGCCTTTTTTCTGTTCACCCGGATCCGGGAACTTAATGTTGCGGCATCCCTGGAAACAATCTTCTATAATATGCTGGAGTACACAGATTACCTGAATTGGATTTTCCGGCGAAAGCATATTAAAGCCATCTTTAAAATGGAACAGTGGCTGGAAGTATGGGAACATATCAGGATGTTCATCAAGCCTGTCAAATCCAGCTTCCGGGAACATCTGGTCAAGAAGCTTTAGACCTGTAATTACTGTGGAATCTTTTATTCCTTTTTCCGGAGGGGCAATCTTAGGTTTCTTTTCCTCTGGGGCAGGTTCTTTTGGCTTTTCAGGAAGAAGAAGGTCAAATTTATGAAGCCCGACAAATTTTAAAATTTCTCCAACTTTTGTATTAAAGAATGCAGGATATGCTTCGTAAGAATCAGAACACATTCTCATCAAAAGAGGGTAGAGTTTTTTGATTACTTCAGTTTCGATATAAAGCCACTCTGTAATTGCCTGTTTTGCATACTGAGAAAGCTTGTCTTTTGGAGAATCCGGATAAGCTGCTTCGTCGCTATAGATTTCTTTAATCAGCTTTGGAATTTTTGTGTTTCCAAAATAATAAACCGTGATTAAAGGTTTATAAATTTGACGGATAAGTGGAATCAAATCTGCAACAAGCAAAGGTTCTCCTAAGCCCTGAAGGCTTATGTATTCTACTTTGATTGGCTGCATAGCCCAGCCTGCTACATTTCGCAAAAATTTAAACTTAGATTCAGTTCCGCTCGCAATTTTTGATTTATATGTTGAAGGGGCAATCTGAATCAGGGTTTTAATTACAGTGATAAAACCTTCCATGTGTTCAGTTGCCTGTTTGATTGTGTACTCATAAAAATCCGGTACTATTTTTTCCATACCGTTTTTCTGGAATGAGCGGATAAAATTGAACATACCGTAATTTGGTTTGATTTTATATTCTGCCGACATCATCAATTTATCCATTGTTGCTGCCGCTTTTTTTGAAATTACAGGAAGCTCTTCTTTTTTTCGTCTGCCACTGGAAGTACCAAATCCGGTTGCTCCAGAACCTGAGCCCCCGGCTGATGAACCGGAACTACTAGAACTGCCTGAACCACCAGAAGTCTGTCGAACTATACGGCCGGCTTTATTTGAGCCGCTACTTCCACCTGAACTTGTACGTTCATATAAAACCTGTCCGCCAAGTTTCTTTGCCATATCAGCTGCATCACTGTCGCTGATTTCACCAATATTTTTTCGAGTTTTGTCCAGAGTTCCGGGAGCCCAATCTGCAGTACCGTTAATTTTTTCAGCCATCTATACCTCCAGAAAATCCGCCTAAAGCCTGAGCATACTTTTGTGAAGCAGGCCGGGGAAATTTTTAAGAATTATTTTTTCACCGTTAGAATCAAGAAGCACTCCTTCAAAAGTGCCGTACATTGTGTGATAGCTTGTTCTAAGCGCAATAAGATTCAGCGTGCGTGAATTTACAGAAAGCGGGGTAAAGGTTAAATCTACCATACTTTCTGTATCCTGAATTATCCAGTTCTTTTCAAGTCCAAATGGATGTGTAATGTAAACCGGCGGAAGTGCAGTCTGTTTTCCGTCTACAACAAGCATATTACTATTATATGTATCGGAATCTGCGGCATCCATATTTGAGTTTTTCAGATAAAAAATGACGTTTTTGTCTTTTACGTTTCCTATTCCATAAACAGCAGTTGATTTTGAATGAAACTTATAATAAGCGCGGTTCAAAATCATCATTGCAAGGCCTTCTGAATCTTCTGCCTTTTCTCCATTTATAGCAATGTGTCCCAGAACTTTCATAGAAGAAAACCAGGTTGCACTACATCTTGAAGAAGCTGGAGAAGGGCATACAAAAAGTGAATCTGTATGCATTTCATCCTGAACAGGTGAATAAACATAGCCTTCTGCATCAGGGCGTGCGCTGTCGCCTTTTACCTTAAAAGTAAGCGCATGATGTTTATGTTCTCGCCCCCACGAAATCTTGATAAATCGAGGTTTACGGTAACAGGCACAAATTCCTCTTGTAGTAAGAACCGGTACAAATCGTCTTCGTGGCGGCATAATAGTGTGGTAAACATATTTTTTGCCGGTTTCTTTATTCCAGAAAATGATTTCACCAAGACCAATTACCTTAAAATCATAAAACTGAGAAAAGCCTATAAAATCTTTTAGAGAAAAAATATATTCCAGACGACTTTTGATTCTGAGATTAGATATAATAGAAGGAACCGGAACTCCCGCATAAGGTGCGCGCATTCCACGGATATCTGTTTTTAATGAAACTCCGTTAAACGAGCCAAAATGCGCCTTACCATTTTGCACCAGATGCGCAGGCGGTTCTGTAAACTGCCGCGAATACATTCTTCAATTATAAAGCATTTTTTGTGAAAATACAAATGTAATTCATTTGGTGATTTTTTGTCATTCATTCGGAAAATTTTTGATTTTTGTTTTGTGAGACTCTCATTTTCGTTCATTAGCATTGAATTTAATAGTAACCTTGGTTATATTTTTGTGACATTTGTCATAATTCTTTATTTTTGTTTTAACTTAAAGTTGACAAATTATATATACATCATATATAGGAAATATATAAGGAAATTTATTTAATGAAAAAATGTATTATTTTTCTGAATGTATTATTTTGTTTGTTTAATGTGTTTGCGATTGATTTTACAAGAGAAAAAACGGTTACTTACTCATGGAGTGAAGATTTTTATGTTAAGGCCCCTTGGGCAGTAAGGCGTAATTTTGATTTTACTGTAAAAATCACTGCAGATGATAATTTATGTTATTTAAATAATGATAATACTAAATTATATGTTAAACAACAAAGTAAAATTGATGTTTCGAAAGATATTAGTGGTAAAGGATCAAGTCAAATAAAGTTTGAATATTCATCTGATCCATCTTATGTTAAATGCTATTTCTGGGGGCCATACTCAGATGAGCATTATTTAAAAATAGATACAAAAATAATCGAGGATAATGATTATCCATATATTGAAATAAACGATAAAGAATTAAGTACATATTTCGATGGTGATATTCCTGAAATTATATATTTTAATAAAGAGTTTGGTACTGTAAATTATAATATAAAGGATAATACCTCAGGAGTTGTCGTTTGTGATAGAATTATTAAAGAAATAGATGGTTCTTTTCCAGGTTTTCCTATATTTGGTGAAACTGGATTAGGAAGTCTTTTTGGTAAGTATAAAATTCCAGAAGTATTTCCAACTGATGGTGTATTATTAGGAGATGATACATATAAATTAGTCGTAGAGGATTTAGTTGGTCATAAAATCGAAAGGACTATTGTAGTAGACACAACACCTCCAGAAATCAAAGCATTTATAAATATTGAAAATCAAGATGAATATACAGGTTCAAACTGGATAAATAAGGATTTATATATTACTTATGAAGATGGATGTTCAGGGATAGGTGCAAAGGTTGGAGAAGATTTTTATAATACATCTGGAATTAGAGAGCTATCTGCTATAGATAAAGCCGGTAATCCAACAACAAGAACAATAAAAATAGACAAAGACTTGCCTTCGTTTACAACCAGATTGAATTATGATTCAGCTTATGATTCAAACTTGAAAAGAATTAAGAGTTGCTTCACGCTAAATATATCAGAAATTGCAGATGAGCACAGCGGAATCGCAGAAATATCAATAAAAACTATCGTTAATAATGAAAATCCAAAAGGAACAGAAACAGTAACAATTCCAGAAATCGAAATAGGAAAAAACAGTATAACTGATAAAACTTATACTTATGATCTTACAGAAAGAGATAAAGATAATAATATTTCATTTGTCGTAACTGTAACTGACGTTGCAGGAAATATAGAAACCGTAACTCTTGGCGGCGAAAATGGCTATTTTGTACCAGCATCAATCTTTACAAGCTATAATGAAGTAGAAAAAAATAGTGTTAAGGTAAACTTCTACAGGGGAAATACAAATACTGCTCTGGAAAAAGGAAAATACCGAAGCATCAAGTTGAAAAGACATTTTTCTCTAACTAATAAAGATAATCAAAATGATAGTAATGAGATATCAGAAATTAGTTTTGGTACGACAAAAGATAGTCTGTTTAATACAAGCGTAAAACAAATTTGGAAAATTCTAACAGCAGAAACAGAAATTCTTTCTGATATCAAAAATAATTCTGATTGTTATTACGTAGATAACGCAATAAAAGACACTGGTTTTACACATAAAAATATTTCCTACGACTGTATTTATGAATATGCAAATCCTGTAAAGCCGGGAGAAATAATTACAGAAACAAATAATAATAAGAGCATTCTTGCTCTTTCAAATAATAAGGGGCATTACAGTATCAGGGTAAAGGGTGAGGAAGGCAGCTATCTTGTAATAGATGATAGCGGAACAATAAGGGAAGGCAGTACAGAAAGTTTTAAAATGCCGGATACGGGTGTTGTAAAGCTTGCAATAAAAGTTGAAGATCCGGACATTGAACCATATCAGATACAGCTTCAGGGCTATGTAGAGCTTACAAGCGAAAACGGAAAGTTCAAGCTTCAGGAGACAGATACAATTCCTGTCGTAACGAAAGGTGCAACTGCAGGTTGCGGAAAAACAGAGCTCCGCGATGACAATAAGAATAAGTTTATTACTTCTGATAAATCGATGGACGTTAACTGGGTAGAACTCGGAAATTACGCTCTTCAGTACAATATTACAACAGTATTCTCCGTAGAGCTTACAGAAGGCTTTGTTGGAAATCAGGAAGAATGGTCAAATAAGACTATAAGACTTTATGCAAAATCTCCAAGCGTGCTTGGTGGAAAAGCTCGGCTCATGGTTGGAGATGTCGGAAGTTATAACGCTGACGGAATAACCGCAAGACCATGGCAGCCGATTAAGATGGAAATTGTTCCTGCCGCAGAAAATCAGTCTTTAACAGATCTTTTCTGGGATTTCGGAAACGGTCTGACAAGCGAAAATTGTGGTAAGTATGATAAAAAGAGTAATACTAAGTTTGAAAATATCTGTTATGAGCAGTCACCTGACAGAACTGGTGCCCTGTCAGAATATAAACTGAAAATAAGGTCTGGCAGTGATGAAGCAGAGTTCAAGGTAAACATAATAGACACACAGTGGGGTGAACTTCTTGGAAATGAAGTATGGAGAGGCGAGCATATAATTAAAAAGGAGATAATCGTACCGTCAAACAAGACGCTTCAGATAGGTGATACAGCGCACAGCGACTATGACAGCGACATAACATGTCTTTGCGTGGGAAAAATCAGCGAAGAAGCAAAGGGCGGAATATCGGTAGAACAGGGCGGAACATTAATCCTTGATGAAGGAGATGACAAGACAATCAGATTTGTGCAGGCAGACTTTAAGGATGACATATACTGTGAAGCTGCGGAAGAGGATAAGAGCTGGCAGAATATGTGGAAAGGAATTGCAGTAAAAGGTCTTCTGAAAGGTGACACTCTTAATCTTTGTGACGCAGCCTGCGGACTTACAGTATATCCAAATGGAAGCATAGAGTTCAGTGACTTAATAAAGATAGACAGATGTAAGAACGGAATTCTTATGAATGGAACAAGTCTTAAGTCAAAAGAAATAAGACTTAATAATTGTTCTGGATACGGAATAAAACTCAATTCAGCACTAGAATGTGAAAAGTTTCTGCTAACTGACAACGGGCGTGGACTTGTATTAACCGGTAACGGAAGTTTTAAGGCAGATAATCTTGAGATACAAGATTGTATTACTGGAATACATCTGTTAGGCGGAAATCTAATACTTGGAAGCGGAAAAATAAGTGGCTGTAGAGAATACGGAATAAAAAAAGATACTGATAGAAGTTACACTTATAGTGCATTCAGTTTTGAAGGAAATGAACGTAATATCTATGAAAACGGAATAATCAAATAAATCAAAAAAGGTGAAAATATGAAAAGAAGTCTGGCATTTATAACAGGAATACTATTTACAGGTTTTGTTTTTGCATATGAGTACAGGGCTGGTACGAATGGAAGCATTGAAAGAGCGGCCTGGCAGACAGCTGATAATGACAGCGAAACATATTGGTCGCTGCAGGAAGGTCAAACAGACGGCTGGATGGAAATTGTTTCGGAAATAGCAGAAAAGAAAGATGCTGTTTATATAGAGTGTGAGCTTCCAGAAAATTCGAAAATCCAGCTCTATGAAGAAAATGGAAATGGACAGACATCCCTAAGCGGTTGTTTTAAGTATGGCCCATTTGACGGTATTTTAAAAATGACTTTGCCAGAAATGAGAAGAGAATCAAATGTTCTTGGAATCAAATTAAGCGGGGAAAATGCCTGTCAGATAAAAATCAAAGAAGTTAGCTTTGATTTACGTTATGAGGAAGAAATCGGAAAAATAATTCCAGCTAGTTATGAATTTAACTTGAAAGAACAGATAAATTTAAAACCAGAGAGACTCTGGGATTCCAAGATTACAGGTCCATGGTATGAACCATTGTGGTATCTGCCATATGAAATACAGAGTGACCAGAAAGTAAACCGTACAGATGAAATTTTTGGAAATGTAATCGGGGAACCCCGCGAAAAAGCTCAGATAATTTGGAATCTTGACGGTGTATATGAGATATCAGCAGTAAGAACTTACATACAAAGGGCTTTCAGATCAATCAAAGTTGAATATGAAGACGATAATAATTGGAAAACTCTTGTACAGATTGGCCCATATAATCAGAAGGATGAAACTTGGGTAGAGGAAGAAGTTTACGGTATAATTACAAAACGGTTAAGAATTACATTTCCAAGCGGCTGGGAACAGGCTCGTTTTATCAGCGAACTTGAAATCATGGGGACAAGACTTCAATGCGCTGAAGAAGGTTTGAAAGGTTGGAAAGAGATTTACGGAACAGTAGATGGAAATGTAACACATTTTATTGCGCAGACTGCTTATAAAGACCTTGAGTTTGAGGTAAGCGTTCGTAAAACAGAAAATATTCCTGCATTATATATAAATGATAGAAAAATCGAACCAGATAAAATTTCAACCTTAAATGAAAATACAATTCTTCATTATTTTATTAAAAAGGAATTGTTGAGAGATGGTGAGCAGTTTATAAAAATTGAAGGCAGTGAAGTTGAAAGCTGCCTGATCCGTGAAAATAGAAACAATAAAACTTCAGATGAAGAAGTATGTGATATTGAATTATATAGACCAACGCTGAAAGATACTGAATGGAAAGGCTGTATTATAGGTTGGAGCGGCGACTCTTTGGATAACGTAAAAATCAACGGATATGGGCTTCAGAGAAGTGATAGGTTATTCTATCTCCCGCTTTCTCAGATGGATTTTTACCGCATAAAGGGAAAACTTGAGGTTACTGCAGAAAATCAGGGAAAAAAATATAAGGAAAGCTTTTTTATCAAAGGTGGACAGAAACAGAAAGGCGGAACATTAAGTTGTACAGAGGCTGTCGAATATGTTACAGCTGATACATATGTAATCACGGGAAAGGCAGAAAGAAATCATTATAGAGCATTCATAAATGGAAAAGAAGTTGCAGTTGATAGAAACGGAAGATTCAGGGCAGAAACTGCTCTTGAAGGCGGATACCAGAGAATAGAAATAGAACTTAAAGATAATACAGAAACAGTAGCCTTCTGGACAAAAGAGATTTATAAGCTGACTGATACAATAAAACTTTATGTATCAGGAGCAGATAAAGGAATCATTACTCAGGAAGATGATTATGAAATTAGGGGAAAAGTCTGGAATGCAGTTGAGTCGGAATTAAAAATAAATGGTGAAATTGTTGTAATTACAGATGGCGAGTTCAGCTATAAATGTGTTCTTGAAGAAGGCGAAAATGTATATAAAGTTGTCGTAAAAGATAGCCTTGGAAGAACCGCAGAAAAAGAGGTAGTTGTTGTAAAAGATACAACTGCACCAAAGTTTGAAATAAAACTTCCAGAGAATGAAGTATACTGGCCGGAATCTGTTATAAAGTTTGAGATTGAAAGTGATGAAAAAGATTTATGGTATGAAGTAGCTGATTATGCACGTGAGTATTGTGCAGAAAAAGTTTATACAAAAGATTATGAACTGGAAGATGATTTTTACAGCTGGACAATCTATGCATATGATAGAGCCGGTAATAAGAGCGAAGGAAAGTCAGTAGACTTCTGCATTGATACTACAATTCCAGAAGAATTTGATGTAATTCCAGATACTGCATCAGATATTGAAAACTGGAGAAATACAAATAACGTAACTGTAAGCTTTGAAACAAGAGATGCAACAAGCGGAGTAGACAGATATGAATACATTCTGGATAGTGGAGATTGGGAAATCTGTGAATCTCCTTTGAATCTAGGAGAACTGGAAGATGGAATTCATAATGTGTTTGTACGCGCTGTAGACAAAGCTGGAAACATAAGACTTGAGACCCTTGGAATATATGTTGATGTAACACGGCCTGAAGATTTTACATTTACAGCGGACATAAATAAAGAAGAATGGACAAGTCAGAATTCTATTACACTTTATTTTGGAACAAATGATGCTACTAGCGGAATCAGAAAATATACCTTAAGCATAGATGGTGGAGAGGAAATAGATTTTGTCAGCGACGAAAATACACCTGTAATGAGTGACGGAAAACATATCCTTACTGTAAGTGCCTATGACAGAGCAGGAAATGTTACAAGAACAAAGTCCGAATATTTTATAGATGTAACTCCTCCGAAAACTTTTGCTGCAGAATTTGATATAGAGTTCTGGAGCAACAACAACAGACCAACCGCAGTTTTTACAACAGAAGATGAAACTTCAGGAGTAAGCAGATACGAACTAAAGCTTGATGATAATAACTGGAAGGTTATAAATAGCCCTTATCAGTTTGAAGTTCTTGCAGACGGAATTCATAATGCAGTTATAAGGGCAATTGATGAAGCTGGTAACATAACCCAAACCGAAGCATACAACCTCCATATTGATACGACTCCACCGCTTGCAGTAGACAACTGCCGCCTTATTCCTGGAAATGGGAACATGGAAGGAAAGTGGTCTACAAAGGATGATGACGTAATTGCATATCACATAAAGTGGGTTGAAAACGGAAACGAAAACTCATTTGTAATCGAAGGACAGAACCGCTGGGAAAATGGAGTATTTAAGGAAATAGTTTTGCCTTCTTGCAGCTATAAAAAGAATCTTCCTAACGGAACAAAGGTAAAGTTCTTTGTTCAGGCAGAAGACAAGGCTCATAACTTGGGACCGGAAAAAGAAGCTATAATTGCTATGACAGGTGTTACAATTGTTCCGCTTAAGGAAGACGAGCCGACAGCTGTCGAATATGAACATGTTACTATGGCACTTCCTGCAATGGGAAAAGACAGCAATATAAAAGGCGTAATGATAAAGGAAATAGATGCTCCGATTTTGCATGAAAACAGTACAAATCCTATACTTTCACCGATTTATTCATTTACAACACTTGTAGAAAAGGGAAACGGAAACCTTGTTGAACGGGAGCATACTCATTTTGATGAAGAAGTCTTATTCTTTTTGACTTATGATGAAGAAATTGTTCCAAACGGATTTCCGGAGAGTGACCTTGAAGTTTATTACTATGATGATTTATGGGGCAGATGGTTTCGGGCAGAAAAATCTGCAATAGACATAGAGCAGAATATCATTATTGTTGCTACAAATCATTTTACAAATTATGCAATTCAGCCAACCCTTCTTAATGACCTGACGCCAGAGGAACTTAAGAAAGCAGGTCATGCATACGGAAATACAGAAAGCAAGGCGGGAGATGTAGTTATATCTCCAGAAAGCGGAACCATGATGACCGAAGCAACAGAGTTTGTTATTCACGGAAAGAACGGCTTTGAGTTTCCGGTAAAGAGAATGTACGATACTCAGACAGCAAGATTAGACGGTCCGAGCATGAGAACCCAGCTTACGCTTGCATTTAATTTTAATGCGGCTATTGGTGCGAATATTTTAAAACAGCTTGCAGGCTATGGAAAAAGTCTTACAGAAAGTACACTAAAACAGTGCTTCCAGAATTATTTTATGAGAAATGGAGACTTTAACCTTGCGATGGGTGCGGGCTGGAGACTTAGCCTTCCTTACATGGTAACAGATAATAATAACGTTATGGTAAGGCTTCCGAACGGATCATATTATTCAACTAATCAAATGGATAAATCTTCATCAGAAGATGTTTTTGGTATATATCATAATGTAAGATTCGAAAATCATAGTGGTGATGATTTTACACTTGAAGTAAAAATGCATCGTTCTCTAAATCCAGATCTTGAAACAAGCTTAATGGCAGGAGACGGACTTGGAATTGCAAGCGGTTTATATGAAGTATATTCAGCAGCTTCGAATAAGCAAAGTATAGGTGGTATTGTAAATGCCGCTTTATCCATGTCCGGATGGGTGATAGAAGAATCAAAACTGACCATGAAAGATGGTATGCAGTATATATTTACACCTTTAGGAGGTATAAAAGAAATAAGAGATGCTTCTGGAGAAAATGTAATTCAATTTAAATATGATGGTAGATTAATTGAATCAATCATAGATCCATATGGAAATGAAATTTATTTAAACTATAATGAAGGTGCATTCCTCAGACCATATATAACATCAATTGAAAAAAAGGATACATATGGAAATACTTCAAAATGGAGTTATGAATATGAATCACCACAGTTGGAAAATCTTTTTGGAATACTGCCACAGTTGCATAAAGTAACAGATCCGGAGAATAGAGTTTTCTTATACGAATCAGACAGTTCAGATTCGAATGTCATTATATCCGGCGGCGGAAGTGTAAAAGTTAATATCTTTCTGAGTTTGCTGGATATTTATCCTCCAATTTCAGCATTAAAGGAAGTATTCGGAGCATATTCTGTAACACTTACAGCAAGGTTTGGAATAGAGTGGCCACAGTTTATAAGTGAAATAACTGTTCCACAAAAGGGTACAACTCAAATAGAGTACTATCTTGCAGATTTAAGTCAGTTTGAAACAAAGCCTGCAGACTACTTTCTGGGAATAATTCCAACAGCAATAAAATTCAGTTATGATTTTTACCAGAAACTTTTGGCAGAATCTGTTAGTATTAAAAACGGAGAATTAATAAAAAAGACAACTTACGATTATAATATTAAAGGCTATGGTTCTCAGTATCTTGTAACAAAATGTGTAATAGATGACGGAAATATAAAAACAACCAACAATTATAATACAAACAGTAAAAAATACTATAAATATACTTTTGTCGAAGATAATATCATTGATGTAGTTTCTTCGCCTTTCTTGATGACAGAAGAAAGTAACTGGGAAAAATCATATTACACCCGTCTTGCTTCTACAACTATGGAAAAAGTAGGGGGAGGTGTTTATGAAACAAAAAACTATTCCTGGGATGATGACAGATCACGGTTATTAAAAGAGATTTCAGACAGAGATGCTGTAATTTCTGAAATAAGTTATGAATATGATAACTGGGGAAACATAACAAAACAGATTGAGAAACTTAGCCGCAAAGATAATTCAGTAAAACCAAGGATAAAGACTACCTTAAGCCAGTATAAAGGAACCGATAGTGCGAAAATAACCAGCTTCCCATATGATGGTGTTCCGGATACTCAAAATCTGGCAGTTGTAGGAATGAAAAACCTTCTTGTAGCACAGAGTGTAAATGACGGCTATCTCACAGTTTACAATGCAAATGCCTATGACCAGTATGGAAGAAATATCTGGAGTGGTATCTATAACAAAGACCACTGGGCGGCATCTGCAACCGAATATGCAGGTGGAGAAATAAGCAGGTCTGTAAATCCTCTCGGTCAGGAAGTAAATTATTATTATGAATATACAGATAGCCAGGTAAAGACTAAAGCAGTATACACTGGAAAAAACATTACGACAGAATCTGCTAAGAGTATTTATACTTCGAGCAAGCTATGGGAAAAAGACGGTAACGGAAACACTACGAATTATTCTTATGATAAACTGGGGCGTGTTTTAAAAATTGAATATCCTGGAAATAAAACTGATTATATCGGTTACGACGATGAAGAAAAAAACGTTACCGTAAAACATGAAGACGGTAATGTTTATGAAAAGTATTTCTATGATGACCTGCATAATCTTGTTAAGCAGGAGTTGTATGATTATTCATCTGGAACAGCGGTAGTTTCTGAAAGAAGTCTTGAATATGACAGCAATAATAATGTCGTAAAAATGACAGATGCAAATGGTAATACAACATCATATAAATATGATCAATTAAACCGTCTTGTAAAACAGACAAATCCAGATAGAACAACAAAAACAACTGAATACTATGATAATTTCGCACAACGTACCTTTTATGATGAAAACAAAAATATTACTACAGAAAAATTATCTTATGATGGATTAGTTGAATCACAGACAAAGCAGAATACAAATGGTATGCAGTCTATAAAATATTCATACGATGCAAACGGCCGTGCAGTAGAAACTATAGACCAGCTAGACCAGGTTACAAAGACCGCATACTCTGTTTTCGGGGAAGCGGAGAAGGTAACAAAGCCTGAGGTTTTAGTCTACGAGGGCGGAACAGAAAAAACTGTGGTCCCTGTAGAAACTGTTGAATACAACGACATGGGACTTGCGACTGTAAAGAAGAGTGGTTATGAAGGAAACTTCCATGTTGAAGAAACTGTATATGATAGTCTAGGCCGTGCAGTAGCTGTAAAAAGCTATGGGCTGAAAGGCGGTCAGGTGACAGGCGAAGTTAGAACTGTTTCATATACCTATGATGCAAACGGCAATGTCCTTACAGAAACAGATGCTGACGGAAACGTAAAGGCTTATACCTATACTGCAAGAAAACAGAAAGAAACAGAAACAGACCCGATGGGTGGTGTAATTACTTATGTCTACGACCGTAACGACAAGGTTATTAAGCAGACAGATGCAATGGGCTTTGCTGTAGAGTATAAGTATGATGATCTTGGAAGACTTAGTCAGGCTGTTCTGCCGGAAGTTTCTGAAGGTAAAGATAAACGTATTATTACAATTACCTATGACAAAAACGGTAACGCCCTGAACATGAGTGAACCAGGTGTAAAGTTTACAGAATGGACTTACGACAGCCGTAACAGAAAGCTTACGGAAAGCGTGAGTGGCGAAGGTTGTGAACCAATTAATAGAAGCTGGACATACGACAATGTTGGAAATATAAAGATCCTGACAGAGGGGTGCCTTGAGACCACTTATACTTACGACTGCCTGAATAATCTTCTTGAAACAGACTTCCCTGACGGGCAAAAGGAAATCCAAGAGTACGACAAACTCAACCGTGTCGTTAAGATTACAAATGCTGCGGGTTCATATAAGACCTTTGAATATAACAGTCTGAACCTCGTAACTCGACAGAAAGATGAAGCCGACAAATACACTGACTTCAGATACGACGTATGGTGTAATCAGACCTGGCGTAACGAGAACAACAGGGAAGGAAGCGGAGACCAAATCTGGGATATTACCTATAATGCATTCGGCCAACCTGTTCTTGAAGAAAAAAATGACGGAACACAGTGGTCTTATGAATACAACGCCCGCGGACTTTTGACTAAGAAAGCCGATCCTAAGGGTATTGTACTTACAAATGAGTATGATGCATGTGGAAGGCTTTTGAGTGAGACTAGAAAGTTCGGTGGCAAGAGTGAAACAAAGACTTATACTTACGACAAGAACGGTTTTATGTATGCAGCATCAGATAACGGTGTAGTTTCAAAAATAAACTTCGTAGACGGAAAGTATAAAGCAAATGCTTATGACCTTGTAACTTCTTTTGAAACTACGGTTGGTGGAAAGAAACTTAATACTTCATATAGCTATGATGATGCCCTGAATCTGTCAGAACTTTCATATCCAGATGGTTCTAAAGTTGATTACTCATATAATGCACTAAGCCAGCTTACTGCAATAAGTAATGGCAGTATAAATTATGCAGAAAATGGAACTTATGATTCTCTTGGACGTCTTCTCTCGCTCACAGCCGGAAACGGTAAGGTAACTAGCCGTACCTGGGATGGGGAAAAGGCTACTGGAAAACTGGCTTCTTACAGCTGGGGACTTGATGAGTATGTTTCAAGAAGTCTTGAGTGGGATAATCTAGGAAACATTAAATCTATCGTAAAGGGAGCGAGCGATAAATCATATAAAAATACTTACGAGTATGATAGACTTGGCCGTCTCATAACTGAACATAACGGTACAGAGGCGGAAGTAACAACAAAAGAAAGTCAGAAAGAAAAATTCCTCTACGTTCAGAATGATGTAAGCGGAAAGAAAGCTGGTGTTTACAATAGTGAAGTTGTAAAGCTCGATTACTATGCAGGCTCTGCAATTGTCGATCTTGAAGCAGTACAGCAGCTTACATCACTAAAAGTGTTTGGAAAGAACAACCGCATCAGGCCTGAACATCTGGAAATATGGCTCAGCGAAGACAACGATATCTGGATTCATGATAAAGACGTAATCTGGGAAAACAGCCGCGAAGGATGGAAAGTAATATTCGCAGAAGGAACAGAAGCCCGTTATGTAAAACTCCACTCCCTCTGGGATGAACGGGATGAAGACTATATGCCTGAAGACCATGCAACTTATAGTGGTAACCTCTGGAATCTCTTTGAAGTAAGCTATATCGCAGATGGAAAAGTAAACAACTACACTTATGATGCAAGAGGAAACCGCCTCAATGAGGTTG
>CAMNIU010000217.1 GCA_946540605.1 uncultured Treponema sp. | reverse complement strand
GAACGTCTTTGGCGCTTAGCCATGAAAAGAATCCGAGGATTTTCGCTTGCGAAAACCGCAGGATTCTTACACAAAAACGGCTCTGCCAGCGTTTTAATTCTGACGTAGCGCAGCTCCTCGTTTTTATACACAAAGTATTAATCATTGACATTTGACTTATCATCAATAATAATAGTTAAAAAGAGGTTTTTTTGAACGAATACACAATAGTAGTTCCCGACAACGATGTGCTTTCTTGTGTGTGTGGAACTAATGATAAAAATTTACAACTCATAGAAGAACATCTTGGAGTTCCTGTCTTTTATAAAGGCAACGAACTCTCTGTAGAAAATGCTGCTCCCGAAGTTTGCCAGAAATTTCAGTTCATTGTAGACCGTATTATAGATGAAGTTCATTCTGGTGGCCGCAACAGCGATGATATAATTCTTACAGTTCTAAATACAAAGAAAAAAGTTGATGCAGATGAGATGGTAATCATGGTGCCTGGTGCTGTTCGACGGGTTTATCCGCGTACTCAGGGGCAGGCTGAATATGTAAATCTCCTTCAAACCAAAGATATGGTCTTTTGTACAGGCTCTGCAGGTAGTGGAAAAACCTATCTGGCAGTAGCAGAAGCCCTTCGACTTATTCTTACTCACAAGAAGAATAAACTCATAATAACCCGTCCGGTAGTAGAAGCGGGGGAGAGTCTTGGCTTTCTTCCTGGTGACCTTGAAGATAAAATTGACCCGTATTTGAGACCTCTTCGTGATGCAATGGAAACAATCCTTCCAACTGAATCAGTTAAACGACTGTTTGAGG
This sequence comes from uncultured Treponema sp., assembly GCA_946540605.1. Lineage (GTDB taxonomy): Bacteria > Spirochaetota > Spirochaetia > Treponematales > Treponemataceae > Treponema_D. Next base: position 16,139 of record CAMNIU010000217.1, on the reverse strand, counting down.
CAGGTATTGTAGAAGTTGCTCCACTTGCCTATATGAGAGGCCGCACTCTAAATAATGCGGTTGTAATTCTCGATGAAGCGCAAAATACAACCTGCGCTCAAATGAAAATGTTTCTTACCCGCATGGGAGAAAATACAAAGGTATTTGTTACCGGCGACCCGTCACAAATTGACCTGCCTAAAAAGGTAGAGTCAGGTTTAATGCATTCAATCAGTATATTATATAAAATAGAAGATATTGGTTTTATGGAACTTACGGCAGAAGATGTTGTAAGAAATCAGTTAGTTAAGAAAATAGTAAAGGCGTATGAAAATGAAAAGGAATAATTCCGAAAAAGAAAACGGCAAGACTTCGATAATCAGTCTTGTAATGAATGCAACAGGTACCTACATAAGACATAATTATCCGTTTCTTATTTTATTTTTTGTAGGGCTTCTTGCAATTTCTGCCTTAAATTTTTTGAAAATCAGTACTGCAGAAACAATTGCAAACTTTTCTCTTAATGATTTTGAAATTGGACAGATTGCAGACCGTACAATTATTGCTGATCGTACTCTTCAGCCGGATAATATTGATCCGGTTGCAGTAACCAAAGGCGAAAAAATAATCAAAAAAGGCTTCCCAATTACAGAAGAAGGTTTTTCAAAGCTTAAAAAAATGTCTGCATCTCCGCTCTATATAGATTACAGGGCTTTTGCAAACAGTGAACTTTATCTGTTGCTGCTTTCAATTATGTGGTACCTGCTTTTTACCTTTATTTCTGTAAATAGAAAACTTGTATTTAGAGAGCCTTTGCTTCAGGTGTTGTTTTTTATTGCAGAGTATGCGGTAACTGCCTTTTTAGGAAAACTCTCTTTATTTTCGAGTCCCTATAGTATTTGTATTGTAATTCCATCTGCACTTTTCATTATGATTGTAACGATTTTGTATGGAAATCTTTCTGCACTTTTGCTTTCAATCGTAATGTCTATGGGAGTTTTATGTGCAACAGGCTGGCAGATTCCTACGTTCCTGTTTACACTTGCATCTTCACTTACATCTGCAGCTATTGTTCGCAAAATAGAACGCCGTCTGGATTTAGTTTTTGCAGGAATTATGATAGCAATTTTTAATATTGTTTATCTTATTCTTTTCTCTGTTATTTTTAATGAAACCTTTGATGAAATTGCAAAACTGATGATTGGTCTTGCCATAAACGGCTTCCTTTCTGGAATTTTAACTCTGGGATTTTTAACTCCTCTCGAAATCATGCTTAATACAGCCTCTGTTTTCCGCCTTATGGATTTGAGCGATAATAATACTCCTATCTTTAAGCAGATGCAGATTCAGGCAAACGGAACCTATAACCATTCTATGATGGTTGCTCAGCTTGCAGAAGCCGCTTGCCGCGAAATTGATGCAAATCCATTGCTGGCTCGCGTTGGTGCATACTATCACGATATTGGTAAAATGGACCAGAGTGAATACTTTGTAGAAAATCAGGCCAATATGGAAAATAAGCACAATGATCTGAACCCAACTCTTTCTGCATCTGTAATCAAAAGTCATGTGCGTAAGGGGGTTGAAAAAGCTCATCAACTGCATTTACCACAGGCTGTAATTGATATTATTGCAGAACATCACGGAAACAGTATCATTACTTATTTTTTCAATGCGGCAAAAGAAAAAGATTCTTCTCTCGAAGAGGATGATTTCAGATACCCAGGAATTCCGCCTGTAACAAAAGAGTCTGCGGTTGTAATGCTTGCTGATACAGTCGAAGCAGCCTGTCATACCCTTGATAATCCTACATCTCAGCGACTCGAAAAGTTTATTACACTTTTGATAAATCAGAAGGTTGATCATAAACAGCTTGATAATTGTTCTCTTACCTTCAGTGATATTTCAAAAATAAAGGCAACATTTGTAAATCTTCTTACTGGTTATTATCATAACCGTATTAAATATCAGAATCAGCAGGATCCGGATGAAGTAAAACCAAATCCAGAAGAAGCGGTCATTCAGACTGAGGCACCAAAAGAATTACCAAAGCCCACTGTAAAAGAAAGTACTAAAGGGCCGGTAAAAGTTACTTCAGCAAAAACTTCTGCCGTAAAACCTGCAACCCCAAAAACAGTAAAGGAAAAGAAATGAATAGAGTATTTGTAGCAATGCATGACGGCGTTGAAGAGCCGGAATGGTTTAATAACGTAGAACCTTTTGTTCTAAAGGCACTCAAAGAATTTAAATTTGATGGCGAAGAGGTTTCTGTGCTTTTATGTGATGACACATATATGCAGGAACTTAATAAAGCATACCGTCAAATAGACAGCACAACAGATGTTCTTTCTTTTGAAAATGATGAAGAGTATGAAGATGAAGAAGGAAAGTGGAAGTGCGTAGGCGATATAGTAATAAGCCTTGATACTTTACCTGTAAATGCCGAATATTTTAATGAGAGCCGAAATGATGAGCTCAAACGACTGATTGTTCATGGCCTTTTGCATCTGAATGGAATGGACCACGGAGAAGAACATATAGAAAAAGGTATCGCTCCGGTTTGCGAAATGCTTGTACTTCAGGAAAAAGTTTTAGAAAAATTAAAGGATGAAAAAATAATCAAATGAGTTTTTTTAAGAAAAAGAAAAAGAACACTGCTGCCGAAGAGGCGGAAAGTATACAACAGGAAATTTTAAACGAAGAAAAAAAAGACATGATTCAGGGAGTAGAGGATCTGTCTAAAACTTCTGTAAAAGAAGTAATGATTCCCCGAATTGACGTAGATTTTATTTCAAGCGATACACCACGCGAAGAGCTTTTTACAAAAATCGTAGCAAGTGGTCATTCAAGATTTCCGCTTTATACTGATTCAATCGATAATGTAATTGGTGTTCTTTACGTAAAAGACATCATAAAGTGTCTTGCAGAAAAAAAAGATATTGAACTTACAAAGATGGCACGCAAGGCATACTTCGTTCCGGAAAGCAAACGTATTGACTCATTACTCCGCGAGTTTAAACGTCACCACCTCCACATTGCCATTGCCATCGACGAATATGGCGGGGTTTCGGGAATCGTTACAATGGAAGATATCATTGAGGAAATTGTAGGCGATATTCAGGACGAGTTCGACAAGGAACAGGAAGATATTCTTAAGGTAAGCGACAATGTATGGCTCTGCGATGCCCGTGTTGACCTTGATGATTTAAACGAGTCTTTAGAAGCCGAGTTCCCGAATGAAGATTTTGATTCTCTGGGTGGTTTTGTATTTGATTTGTTCGGTAAAGTGCCTGTAAAATATGAAAAGGTGAGTTGGAATGATTATGACTTTATTGTTCAGGATATGGAAGGTCACCGAATTAATATGGTAAAAATAATAAAAAACACAGATGACGGAAAGGATGATGAGTAAAAAAAGAAGCCGGGTTTTATTCGCAATGATTTTGACTGTGGCAGTTAGCGCAGTTACGCCAGTATTTGCCGCAGATTCAAAAAATATCCTCAAAACTTATAACGAAGCAGTGGAACTTCAAAACGAAGAAAACTGGTATACCGCTTCGCAGTATTTTATTGAGGTTGTAAATTCAAATCCGGCTTTTAGTGATGCCTGGTTCCGCCTTGCAGACTGTTCTTATCATCTTGGTGAATTTGACCTTGCGTTTCAGTATCTTGAAAGTGCAGAAAAATACGAAAAAAATAAATCAGAGATTAAAAATCTCAAGGGAATGATTTTACTGGCACTTGGCCGTACAGATGAAGCCCGACAGATTTTTAATGAGGTCTTAAAAAAATATCCGAACGACATAGATGCTCATTTTGGTCTTGCAGAAATTGAGTTATATGACGGAAAATTTTCCGGAGCAGAGAATCAGTATGCAGAGGCTTTAAAGCGACAGAACTCAAACCGTAAGGCATTGCTTTCGCTTGCTCTAGTTTGTGCAGAAACTAAGAGATATAATCAGTCAGAAAAATATCTTCGTCAGGCAATGCAGTATTATTCAGGTGAACCGGAAGTGCATTATCTTGCCGCAATAATTTATACAATGAAGGGCGATTATAAAGACGCCGAAAAGCATGCCCGCATTGCAGTAGAGATTCGAGGCGGATATGAACAGGCTTATGAACTTCTGGCACAGATTGTATATCTTCAGCACCGATATAGTGAAGTAATTGATTTGTGTGATTTTATAATAAGCCGCAATCGCAACAGCGGAGCCGCCTGGTACTTAAAAGGCGTGGCTCAGTCCAAGCTCGGAAACAACGAAGACGCAATTAATACCTGGGATACAGGACTCAGTGTAAAACCTCAGGACGAACTTATGCGGATGATGCTTGAGCTCACCGCAAAGAACGAACTCGACCTTGATGACAAGCGCCGCAGCGAGTGGGCAGGCTACCATTTAAATAACGCCCGTCAATACGATAGTCGTTACGATAAGGCTGGAAGTACTTACGAGTATCAGCGGGCCTTAATCCTGGATCCTGCCAATTCTGCAGCCCGCCTTGCATACGCAGACATCCTCGAACTCAATGGTATGCATGAGCTTTACCTTGAACAGTTGAACTTTGTAAAAGGCAACTCAGATTCTGCAATTTCCACACAGCTTAAGGACACCATTGAAGCGTATGAGTCGCTGCTTAAAAATACGCTCGCAAAACGCTGGAAGGTAGATGCCTTTTATCTTGATAAAATCCGCTGGAATATTGCGGTTTTCTATACTGAAAATACTTCTACTTTTAATCATGCGGATGGCGACCGCCTCACGGCTTTGGCTTGCGGCGATGTGTTTAGCGGGGTGGCAATTACTTCTGTAAAAACTCAGGTTACTCCGGTTTCCGGCTATGGTGAAGCATTTAAAAATGCACGTGCTAATAATTATGATTATTTTATAATGGTTTCGTTGAGCGAGGGTGAAGATGATTTGAGCCTGAGCGCAACAATGTATTCTGGCCGCACAGGAACAGAAACCTTCAGCGAAAAATATTATGCAACCGGAAATAACAGATTCTCTACAGTTCTCCGACGTTTCAGAAATTCTGTTCTGGAAAAACTTACAGTTCGCGGCAAAATCTTACAGCGCAATGGAAAAACTGTTTTGATTGATCTTGGTCGTTCAGAAAATATCGTAAAAGATGCAGTGTTTAAGATTGTTAGAAAAGGCTGTGTAAAAACTGCAGATGCAGGAACAGGGCTTTTCTTCCGCGATGATGATGTAGTTGGAATGCTTGTTGTAACAGAAGCAGGGGAAGAGGTTTCAGAAGCAGTTATTACGAGTCATGGTTTTTATGATCGAATAAACGAAGGCGACGAACTTGTTCTTGTGAGTATGCCTGAACAGAACACAGAATCTGGAATGGATACAGTTCCAAATGCAGATGAAGAAGGAAACCGTGTTGTAAATAACGATGTTCGCGGCGATGAATTAGTTGCAGAAATAAAGAGAGCTGTTGAGCGCCCTGCAATTATTGATTTGTTACGAAAGATTCGTTAGCGTCATTGCGAGGAGCCCGCAGGGCGACGCGGCAATCTACAATGGATTGCTTCGCACTACGTGCTCGCAATGACGTATTAGTGTTATATCCTATCCAAAGAATCTTCAAGCCACTTTTTTGAAACTGTCGGAAATGCTGCCTGAACTTTAACAAAGCTTCTTACAGCATCTTCGTAATTTCTGCAGAAATATTGTGATTCACCAAGATAGAAATACGCACGGTTTCTTGTGTCATCGCTGATATTTGTTCCAATCAACTGATTTAATTTATCGATAGTCTCTTTATATTTTTTTGTAACAAAAGAAGCTTTTAAGATTTCAAAGAGTAAATACTCATCACCACCATCCGGCGAAACAAGATCTTCTTCGAAAATATAAGGGGTAAGAAGTGGACTTCTGGAAGTTTTTGAACTTCCGCCTGTGAGACTGCTAACCTGAGATACGGTTGAATCCGAAACCAAAGGCTCAGCATCAATTCCATCAATCATATCGATAAAAGGAAGTGGTGTTTTGCGAAGAGTTCCATCAGGATAAATCTGTTCAACATCTTTTTTTTCTGTAGGGGCCTCTGTCTGTTTTTTTGCTATGAGATGCACGCCTGTTACGGTCGTATTAAAAGAAAGAAGAACAACATCGTAAGGTCCTTCTGTGGTCTGTGCAATTACAGTATAAAAATAATCACGCAAATCGCTAAGCTGGTCTGTATAGCCTGCTCGGTCCGGAGTAAGGGCAGTTATAGGCTGAACATTTCTAAGTTGAGAGTATGAAGTAACCTGTTCTGTAGTTCTATATAGTATAAGAGATTCAATTTCAGGAGTTGTCTCTTTAGGGAGCTGCCAGATAATGCGAACCTTTGTTCCGCTTCCTGCACGTGCCTGAATGTCGCGTACAATCGGACGTTCTGCAAATACAAATGCTGCTGTGAGAACCAAAAATAGAGAACAAATTATTTTCTTCATATATATAATAATAACATGAAAGGATTGCTTCGTCCACTTCGACATTACGTGCGCAGCGAAGCGAACCATTCAATACGTGTCATTGTTAAAAACTCAATTTTCGTGTATTCTATATGTATGTTAGAAGAAATTAAATTACCAATAGAACAGTTGAGAGAAGAAATTATGAACGTTTGGGGGCGTCTTTGACTCTGCTGCAATTGAAAAAGCAATAGCAGAAAAAGAAAAGCTTACAGAAGCCCCGGGTTTTTGGGATGACCACGAAGCAGCCGAAAAGGTGATGAGTCAGATTCGAAAACTCAAAAACCGAATTGAACCCTGGAAAAAAATAATTGCAGATATGGGTGACCTCGAAGCAATGTATGAGCTTGCCGCAGAATCCGGCGAGCAGAGCGACGAGGACGAAGTTCGTACAATGTACGAGGCTGCAAAAGCACAGTTTGACAAGCTGAACATTTTGAATCTCTTGAGCGGCGAGGTAGACCAGAACGATGCCTTCCTTACTGTACACGCAGGTGCCGGCGGAACAGAAGCCTGTGACTGGGCCTTTATGCTCAGCCGAATGTATTTGAGATGGGCAGAACGTCACGGCTACAAAACAGAAGTTGTAGATGAACTCGAAGCCGAAGGCGGAATCAAATCAATCACAATTCAGATAAGCGGAGACTTTGTTTACGGTTATCTGAAGGGAGAAGGTGGTATTCACCGATTGGTTCGAATCAGTCCATTTGATGCAAATGCGCGCCGTCATACCAGTTTTGCTTCAGTTTATGTTTATCCTGTTCTGGATGATACAATTGAAGTTGACATTAAACCGGAAGACCTGCGCGTAGATACTTACCGCGCTGGTGGTAAAGGTGGTCAGCACGTAAATAAGACAGACTCAGCAGTTCGATTTACTCATATTCCAACCGGAATTGTAGTAGCCTGCCAGACAGAACGCAGCCAGCTTATGAACCGCCAGACTTGTATGAACATGCTCAAGGCTCGTCTTTACGAATACTACCGCGAGCAGAAAGAAAAAGAGAACTCAAAATTCATGGCCGAGAAAAAAGACATTTCCTTCGGAAGCCAGATCCGCTCTTATGTTTTCTGTCCTTACACAATGGTAAAAGATCACAGAACGCGTCACTCAGTCGGAAACATTCAGGCAGTAATGGATGGCGACATTGACGATTTTATGAACGCATATCTTGTAGCAAAATGGAAGGGGCTTCCAATGGATGGCTCTGGGGATGATGACGACGAAGTATAAGGTTTTGCGCCACATAAGTATTATCTCATTGATTTTTCTCTTTTGCAGCATTTATCCGCTTTTTGGTGAAACCGGAAAGTGGGTAATTGCGGCTCAGAAATTTCAATATACACGCGGACAGTCAGAAGGAGCCGTTCAATCAGGTGTTTCTGAAATGCTTCCGTCTGCAATACTTGAAAATCTTAATCGTTCACTCCAGCGAAACGTAATGCCCGATGAACAGCTGGAACGAAATCTTTATAAACTTCGTACCGAGCGCCAGTCTCTTTACCTTCAGCTGTCAAGCGAATATAAAAAAAGAGACGCTCTTGTTCTGGAGCATTATTCAGATTCAAAATTAAAGTCTGCAATCAAAACCGAAGAAAAGAAAATAAAAGAAATTCAAGACAAAATTGATGCAAATCTTAATGAGCTTAAAGAGCAGACAGAAGAAGCCACATTAAAGATGAATCTTATTTCAAATCAGACGGTTAAAAATGATGATGAAGAACTTTCTGAATTTGAAAAATTTCGACAGTTATTTAAAAATATCTTTGTAAAAGATAAAAGCCTGTATACTCCAGAAACAATTGCTTTCTATCGAAATGACAGTGCAAGCTTATTTAAACCTTCAGAAAATGCTGTAAAAGCTGGAATCACAAGCGGAACTTTTGAAAAAGAAGTTGTTTCTGCAGGTATTAATTCTTTGATTGTTGGAAGCATAACAGGCTATGGAGATTATATTTCTGTTTCCGCTGAATTATTTCTATATCCGGGTGCAAAAAGTGCAGGTATAGTTACAGAAATCGGTTCAACGAATGATATGGAATTAATTTCATCATCAATTGCAATGCAGTTGCTTCCATTGATTACAAACGCAATGCCGGTAGAATTAATAATAGAAATCTTTCCTGCAACTGCCGCAGCAAATTCTGAAATTTATATAGATGATGTTTTGCAGTCTAATGATACAAATAATCTGATCCTTGATTCAGGTGTACATAATATTCAATTTATTTCTAAAAACTACCGAACGGCAGGAACCTCATATTATTTTGAAGGAAACAAAAGATATTCAATTCAGGTAAATTTTGAAGAATTAAAAATCGGAAATATTCAGATAGGCCTTAAAAAAAATATACCTGGTGAAATTTATGCAAATGGTGTAAAAGCAATACCAGTTACAGATACAAAATCACAAATCTCAATCGACGGAAATGCAATTCTTGGAGAATTCATCGCAGAAAATGGTGAAACTTCTTTTTACTATATTCCTAAAAAAAATGTTTTAGACGGAAACTTTGTAAAAATAAATCCAAAGCCAATGGACCGAATGTCTTATATTGATACAAGACGAAAATGGATGTATGGAGCTTATTCTGTTTTCATGCTTTCTTTAATTCCAGCCTTTTATACGGACGGGCAGTTTAAGAATAAATATCAGCTTTATAATAAAGGGCAGATTGATTATTCCGAAGCTCATGCATATCAGACTGCAATGAATATAACCCGTGGAATTGCAATTGGCTGCGGAGTTTTCTGGGGGTATGAACTTGTTCGTTACCTTATTGCGGCTAATTCTGTTTTACCTCAGAAGGCTAAACGAGGTCCTGCTACAGAATTTGTAATTCCAGATAATTCTAGTCAGACAGATACAACAGAAGAAAATAAAATAGATGATGGAGAACAACAATGAAAAAATCGTTTGGTGAAAAATTAAAATCCCTGTTTTCTAAAGGGGCTTCCATTAATGATGATTTTTATGATGAGCTTACAGATATGCTCGTTGAAGGCGATATTGGAGCAAAAACTGCTTTTGAAGTAGTAGACGAATTGCAGGCAGTTTGCAGTAAAGAAAAAATCCGTGAGCAGGATGCAATTATTGCAAAACTGAAAGACCTTTTGCTTCAGGATGTAAAAGCCATAACTCTGGAGCCAGAAGCAGGAAAGCAGAATGTATGGATGATGCTTGGTGTTAATGGAGTTGGAAAAACTACTACGGCTGCAAAGCTTTCTGATTATTTAAAAGGGCACGGTACAGATAATATTGTGCTAGCCAGTGCAGATACCTTCCGTGCTGCAGCGATAGAACAGCTTGCAATGCATGGGGAGCGGCTTGGAGTTCGTGTTGTGAGCCACCAGCATGGTTCTGATCCTTCGGCTGTAGTTTATGATGCGGCAGATGCCCTTCGTGCAAAGGGACCTGGAATTGTCATCGCGGACACGGCTGGTCGACTTCATAACAAGGAAAATCTTGTGCGCGAGCTTCAGAAAATTGACCGCACCTGTTCTCTCAAAGCAGACGAAGGCTGTTATAAAAAAATTCTTGTAATTGATGCAACAACAGGGCAGAACGCTTTACGCCAGGCAGAAGTTTTTAATGAGGCAGTAAAAATTGATGCAATCATCATGACAAAATATGATTCAACTGCTAAGGGTGGTGTTGCAGTTTCTATTGGCCGTGAACTCGGACTTCCTGTTGCCTTTGTCTGTACAGGAGAAAGCTATAAGGATATTGGTCCGTTTAATGCAGAAGCCTATATAAACGATTTTCTTGGTTTGTAATTTCAGAATAAAGGATAAAAAGAGTGTTTCTGAATTTGGCTGAATCAAAAAAAATAATTTCTCTTTTTGTAGTTTTGATTTTTTTAATTGGAATTATTTCCTGTAAAAAAAAGCCACAAAACGAAAATCAGGAAAATCAGAATGCTCAGACTGAACAGACAAATCAGCTGGAATCGGTAACTGAAACTGATTCTTTAGAACAATCAGATTTCGATTTTTATACTCCCGCTTGTGATAACGGCGCATGGGTAGAAGAACTTCTTGCAAGGCTCGAAGAAGAGCGTATTGCAGATGAGCTTGCTTCGATGGAAGAAAGTCTTTCTGAATATCAGAATGGAGAGATAGCCGAAACTGAAAAATCTGAAGTGGAAAATGAATCAGCGGAATCTGCCGAAGCTCCAGAAAACGCTGAGCCACAACTAAGCGAAGTAGAAAAATTTTTCAGCCAGGAAAAGGCCGATACTATAATTCACGATAAAAATAATAAACTGAAATTTTATGAATTTGAAAACGAGATTTTTGCCCCTCAATATCAGAATGGAAATCTTATAAACATTCACGCAAATGGTAATTATATAGACAGATATTTTTACGATGATAATTATCATCTTATAAAAAAAGAAAACTGGAATATTCCTTCTGTGCAGGGTGCAAAGTTAGAAAAAACAGAAGAATATGAATACTATCAGGATAGTAATGTGATTTCAAAAAAGACGGTGACAACTTCTGCAGCATTTGAAAAACTTACTTACAGTAAAACTTCAAAAATCCTTACGTCAGAAAAGTATGCAATTACAGAGGAAAAAAATCAGATAACTTCAAAACGTAAGCTTTCGTATGACAGTGAAGACAGACTGGTTTCCGATTCACTTACAGAATATTTTTATGCAGATAAAGAATATAAAGAACTGGATTACAGCTTTACTAAAAAATATGATTATGCGTATAACGAAGGGGAAATACCTCCAGATTTTAAGTATTATGAAAACGACGTATTAAAAATGCTAAATAAGTATTCTTCTGAAAAAGGAAAATATGTAAGTGAAATTTTCTTTGATAAAAATTTCTCTGTAAAAACCTATTATGAAAATGATGTTCGTGTAAAAGATGTATTTTATAATGGCGGAAAGATTACGAGGGAAAAACTGTATGATAAGATGGATTAGTGCTGTTTCTCGCCGTTTTGCCCGTGTGGACAGAAAGGGGCGTTCTGCCGTTACTTCTGCTCTGGCAACACTTGGAATCTGTTTTGGTGTTATGACACTCACAGTTGTTATGAGCGTGATGAATGGATTTCAGATGAGTTTTATAGATGCAATTCTAGAAGTTTCATCTTATCATCTGCGTGCTGTTGATGTTCCGGAACAAGAAGAGCCTGCTCTTGTTGCTGCTTGTGAGGCAGATAAGCATGTGAGATCCTGTGTGCCGTTTTATGAGGTGCAGGCTTTGATGACAGGACAGAAGGGCGGGGCTCTTGCTGTAAATGTCCGCGCTGCAGATGAAGCTATTTATTATGAAGACCAAGGCTTTAAGAAAGAATTAAAAATGCTCTCAGGTAATTTTGATTTTTCTGAGCCGGATTCGATTGTGCTTGGAAGTACACTGGCTCGTAATCTTGGGGTGCGGGTAGGAAGCGAAGTTACTCTCCTTGTTATGAGCGGTGGAAGTGATGTAGAACTTTTTTCTGCTGACAGAGTTTTTGTAGTTCGAGGCATTTTTACAACCGGTTACGGCGAAATAAATAATTCTTATGCTTTTGTTGGTACAGATTCTGCTTCAAAATATTTTGGTGCCTCTGCAAAAAAAATCTGGGGAATCAAACTGAAAAAATATGATGATGATTTGAAGGCAATTGCAAGCCTTAATAAAAAACTCGGGTGGTTGAGTTCGTCAAATCCTCAAATCATTTCCTGGCGAAGTTTTAACCGTACCTTCTTTGGTGCTCTGCGTATCGAAAAAAATATGCTTCTGCTTCTCGTTGCTTTGATTTTTGTTGTAGTGGCAATTAATATTTACAATGGAATGAGACGCCTTGTTTTTGAACGTCGTACTGAAATTGCAGTTCTTTCTGCTCTTGGAGCAAGACGAAACGGAATAAAGGCAATCTTCATTATGCGCGGTTTTATCACAGGTGCTGTAGGTGCGATAACTGGAGTTGCACTAGGTCTCCTTATCAGCTTTAATACAGATGTAGTATTTACGCTTGCTGCAAAATTGATGTACGGTATCCAGTATCTTATTACAGCCCTTACAGACCGTGCAAATCTGCAATATGTACAGGTTAATTCTTCTTATAATCTTTATGCTTCAATTCCTGCCCGCGTATTTCCAGGAGAAGTAGTTGCAATTACTTTATTTGGAATTTTTTCTCCTTTGATCGCATCCTGGGCCGCAAGCAGAAATGTATTAAAAATGACAGTTTCGGAGGTGCTTCATAATGAGTAATATCCTTACCATAAAGAATCTTAAGAAAGTATATGAAACCGATAGCGAAAAACTTACAGTATTAAAAGATTTAAATCTTACTGTAGAAGAAGGTTCAAAAATTGCAATTGTAGGTGAGAGTGGAAGTGGTAAAAGTACACTTCTCAATATAATTGCAGGAATAGACAGTGTTACCAGCGGAACTGTTGTTGCCGGAACAGAAAAAACTGGACTCTGGGAAGTTAATTCATTAAATGAAGCTAAAATGGCAGAATATCGCTCACATTTTATAGGATTGATTTTTCAGTTTCATTATCTGCTCAAGGATTTTACTGCCCTCGAAAACGTATATATGCCTGCTTTAATTGCCGGTATATCAAAAAAAGAAGCAATGGAACGTGCAAAACAGCTGCTTATTGATGTAGGTGTTGCAGACAGATCTGAACATCTGCCATCGCAATTATCCGGAGGCGAACGCCAGCGAGTCGCCGCGGCTCGTGCCCTTATCAACGACCCGACCTTAATTTTAGCCGATGAGCCAACAGGAAACCTTGACCCTGCCAATGCACAAAAGATTGGAGAATTATTGTTTTCCATGGCAGACAAATACAAAAAAACGCTTATTCTCGTAACTCACGACATGAACCTTGCCTCAAATGGCGACAAACAATTAAGAATTGTGGAGGGCAGGCTTAAATGAAAATGAACTTAAGCTATTCACTGAAATTTGCAAAAAGCCTCATTTTCCCAAAAGCCGAAAAAAAATCCATTGCGAGAAAAAGCCTTTTTGGTGCAGTACTATGCATAGGTCTCAGCATTGTGCCGCTTGTTGTCGTAACCTCTGTTACAAACGGAATGATTGATGGAATGACAGAGCGAATTATCGGACTTTCTAGCAGCCATATTCAGGCCTACGTTGCACCGAATATCAGCAAGGTAAAAACAGTCGAAGCTTTTACAAAATATGCTGCTGAGTCGGCAGAGGTTCGTGGCGTAATTGCTGCATATCCAGAAGTAGAGATTTCTGCCCTTGCTGCAGGTAAAAACGGTCGCAGCGGAATAGAAATCCGGGCTGTAGAACCGGATATTTTTATACGAAATAAATCTTTTGCAAAACTGTTCGATGTCTGCGAAGGAGAGCTCGGGGAGTTTGTGGCCACGGAAAAAACTGAGAACTCAAAAACATCTCATCCTCTTGCTATAATCGGTCAGAAACTTTCAAAAGATATGGACCTTCACGCGGGGGATACAATCCGCATAATTACAACCCGTTCTGCCGGAGAAAACAGCGAACGTATTGTTCCAAAACTTACATCATTTAAAATAGGTGCTGTAGTTTCTTCTGGCTATCAGGAGCTGGACCAGTTCTGGGTATTTGTTCCACTCGAGACTGCCTATAAATCCCTTTCCATGGAAAGTGCAAATTACAATATAATGATAGAAACCCAAGATGCCTTTTCACCAGAGCTTGTTGCAATTCAAAAACGCCTTTCAGATTATTTTGGGCGTTACGCAAATGTTTACCGCTGGGATCAGATTCATACCGCCGAGTTTGAAAACTTTTCTTCAACAAAAGTAATGCTTGTATTTGTAATGATGCTGATAGTTCTTGTAGCAACTGTAAATATTTCTTCTGCAATAGTAATGCTTGTTATGGAACGCCAGAAAGAAATTGCAATTCTTAAGAGTATCGGTGCAAAACCTCGTGGCATTACTTTTGCTTTCCTGTTGGCGGCTTTGTCATGTGGAGCAGGCGGGCTTATACTTGGGCTTCCAGTTGGAATCCTGCTTACAGTTTTTTCAAATCAGCTTGTGCATGGACTTGAAAGGCTGGTAAACTGGTTTAGTACTTTGGGCGGGGGAGGCGAAGTTCATCTTATGGATCCGGCCTATTATTTAAGCGAAATTCCAGTTGAAATTCCTGTAAATCAGGTTATTCTTATTGCAGCGGCAGTTTTACTGCTTTCGGTTTTGGTTTCGTATCTGCCATCCCGTAAGGCTGGCCGCGAAAAACCTCTTGATATTTTGCGCAAGAACTAACATAATCGAGCCTTATGAAATGTTGTTCAGTGTGCGGATGCACCTTTGACCAGATTGCAAAGTCTCAGAAAATTGGTTGTGCCGAGTGTTATTACACGTTTGCAGATGAATTCCGTAAAACTCTCGAAAGTTATGGAATTTCAGGCGAATATAAAGGCTCGCTTCCAAAACGACTCAAAGGCTATCGTTCAACTCTTGTAGACCGCATGACTATGCAGATTAAACTCGAAGAAGCAGTTGCCGCAGAAGATTACGAAAAGGCAGCTTTATATAGAGACTATCTTAAGGTTTTGAATCATGGCACGGAAATCAAAGACGGACAGCAGTAAAAACACCGGTGATACGGCAAATTCCAGTGCCTGGTTCGCTGAGCCTGGCAAAGATGATGATATTGTAATTTCCACACGCGCTCGCCTCATCAGAAATCTTGCAGATTTTCCGTTTCCTTCAAAAATGTCAGAAGACGATAAGGCTCGTGTACAAGCCCTTGTTTACGATGCTTTCAGCAGTACCGATGACTGGCATTTTATTGATATGGCTGGTATTTCTCAGCCTGGCCGCCAGATTTTAAGCGATAAAAACATAATTAAAGATGATTGCAGTGCTGTAGCTATCAATTATGGCGACGAAAGTACATCCTGCCTTGTAAATGAGAGTGACCATATTAAAATATCAACCTTTGTTTCTGGTTTAGATTGCGAAAAAGCAATGGAAAAGGTCTATAAGGTAGATGAATTTTTGCAGAATAAGCTTCAGTTTGCGGCAAATATAGATTTCGGCTATCTTACTTCTTATATAAAAGATTGTGGAACCGGTTTAAAGTTTACCGTTAGGCTTTTTATTCCGTCTATTGTTCTTTCAGGACAGTTCGAATCCGTTTTATCCATGGTACGCGAAAAAAAACTTTCGATTCAGCCGGTTTTTAAAAGCGAACAGATAGCTGATTTTTCCAACTGTATTTTTGATGTAAGTACAATGAGTTCTGCAGAGGGTACAGAATTAGACCAGATGGCTGTAATTCAGTCAGTAGCAAGCGTTATTTTAAAAACAGAACGCAAGATTCGGGCAAATTTTGCCGATAATAATCCTACAGTAGTCTTGAATTTTTTCAAGCAGAGTTACGCGCGGGCAATGTACTCGCTGCTTCTTTCATATGAAGAGGCTGTAAGCATCATTTCTGCGGTAAAGTGGGGGCTCCAGCTCAAACTTGTAAAAGGTATTTCAGAAAATGAACTGAATGGCCTGTATTATCGGGTTAAAGACGGACATTTGAAATATCTTTGCGACAATTTTGCGTTTACTTTTGAAGAAGACGTAAAATCAAGCGAAAATCTGCAGATTAAAAGACTAAGAACTATTGTAATTCAGCAGGCCTTTGAGGATATTGTTAATGAAAAACCTGTCTCCTAGAGCAAAAAAAATCTTGATGGTTCTGGCCCAGGATGA
>CAMNIU010000216.1 GCA_946540605.1 uncultured Treponema sp. | reverse complement strand
TTCACCAGGATTCAGGAAGATACGTTCAGGAATTTCATCAAGCTGGGCAAGGAAGTTATGATGGGTAAGCATTACACCCTTTGGAGTACCAGTAGTACCAGAAGTAAAGATGATTGTAGCAAGTTCATCGCCCTTACCCTTTTCAAGTTCTTCTTCAACCTTGCCTTTGTTTTCAATACGCCATTTCTGACCTATTTTCATAAGCTCTTCATAAAACAGAACTTCAACACCGACAGCCTTAGCAGCATCAATATTTTCCTGCTTTACGTCACTTTCAATAGAAATAATTTTGCTGAGGGCAGGAAGCTTGTCTTTAAGTGCAATAATTTTTCCCACCTGAGCATTGTTTTCTACTACACAATATTTAGCTTCTGTAATCGAAAGAATTTTTTCAAGATCATTTGGAGTTGCATCACAACCACGAGGAACATCAACTGCACCAATATTCATGATTCCCAGATCAACATAAAGCCATTCAGCACGGTTATCTGAAATAAGACCTATTGGGTCTCCTCTCTGAATTCCAAGGCTCAAAAGGGCAGCACCGAAATCAAGACCATACTGATAAAGCTCACGATAAAGAACTGGCTCAAACTGACCATTTTTTATACGCTTCATTTGGCCATTTATTTCTGCAAATTCAGTTGCAGAATTACGAATCATTTTAGGAACAGTGTAGTCATCATCAAAAATCATATTTTTATTCTCCAGAATGAATGACATTTTTAGTGCTTTTTGTCATTATAAAATCAGTATATAGGGAATTTAAATGGAATGCAAGAGAATTCGATATTAAAAAATCCCGGGCAAGCCCGGGACTCTAACTTAAACTTTAAACAAGTCTATTTCACTACCTATCTTTTTGATGTTATCAGCAACGGTGCCGGCAATAACGGTAAGGGCAGCACTCGTTGAATTCATCCTTTCTACACCAATATGCATTTCATCGATACTTCCCTTCATAGTATCTGTTGCTTCCTGAAGTTTAGATATTTCATTAAGAATGTGTTTATTACCCTCTGACATTTCGGTCGAAGCAGAACGAACTTCAGAAGTAGAATTATTCATAGACTGCAAAGCTTCGATAATCTGCTTTGAACCTATCTGCTGCTCTTCCATTGCACCCTTAATCAACTCTACAAGCTGACTGGTTTCTGAAATACTTGATTCAATTGCCGTAAAGGCAGTATTTGTTTCGCCTGAAACTTCAACAACCTCTTGAATTGTCTGCTGGATTTTCTGAAGCTCAGAACCAATTGTTTTTGACTGATCTGTGGAAGTTTCAGACAGCTTACGAATTTCATCTGCGACAACCGCAAAGCCCTTACCAGCTTCACCCGCATGAGCCGCCTCAATAGCTGCATTCATAGCCAGAAGATTTGTCTGCTCGGCAATATTTGCAATTGCAGTATTTGCATCCTGAAGCATCTTAGACTGCTCTTCAATACGCATGATTTTTTCGTTTGCATTTGTCTGAGTAGTAAATCCGTCGTGAGAATGATTCTGAAGAGTTCTGAAGGAATCTATCATCTTGACTACAGAGTTATTTACAGAATTGATGTTTCCAATCATCTGTTCTACAGAAGCAGAAGCCTCAGTTACACATGCAGCCTGAGACTCAATCATGCGCTCCAAAGATTCAATGTTTGAACTAATCTGATTTACAGCACCAACAGTTTCCTGTACTGAATCAGCCTGAGTTACAATCTGTTTATTTACACTTTCAATATTGGCAATAATCTGAGTAATTGAAGCAGATGTATCCTGTGTTGTTTCCTGAAGGCCTGAATCGACCATCGTCAGATTATTCTTTGAGAACTTAAGATTTGAAACTATGCCCTGCAGTTTTTCAACGAATGAATTAAAGCCTTTTACAACATCACCAATTTCATCATTGCTTGCTTCCGGAATGCGCTGTGTCAAATCTGCATTTCCACTGGCAATTGTTGTAATTGAAGATTTTACAGTCTTAAGAGGTTTTACAAGAAGTCTGATTAAGAAGAAAATAATTCCACCAGCAACGACAACTGTAAGAAGTATAATTATTAATACCGAAGCTCTAAGAGCCTTGAGGGAAACAAAATAAACATCAAATGGAGCAACTGCAAATACAGTCCATGTAGTACCCGGGATTTTTTTATAAGAAGCAAGAAGATGAGCATGAATGTTTGGATCTACAAATTCATCTACACCCTCTTTTCCGGCAAAGATATTATTAAGGATAAGTCCAAGTCCCTGTGTTTCATCAAGAACGGCACCACCATCTTCTTCACTCTTTTCTGTATCTTCATTAACGTTTGCAACTGTTGTTGCTGTAGCCCAGTTGATAACAGAAGGATGCATTCCGCCACCCATATCAATCTGTTTAATTGTGTCTTCAATTGCATTTCCGGTAAGAACCATTACAATTGCTCCAATTATCTTACGGTTTGTACTATAAACCGGAACACTGTAATGCTGGAGAACTGAATTAGTAACAGGACTTAAGGTTGGATCTGAAGCATATTCTTTTCCTGCAAAAGCCTCTGTAAAATAGGCTCTTGTCTTAAAATTCATTATTCGTCCATCTGCAACAATTGCATCTCCGTTTGCATCATAAAAAGCAACATTCTCACAGTTATCTGCAAGAGAGGCTGCAACATTGACAAGCAGATTTTGTTTTTCTTCAAGTGATGCATTTTCATCCTTTATAACAGAAAGTTCTGCAAGTGCATGAAGAGTCTGAAAGTGTCTTTTATTAATTTCAACAACCTTACTTACAACATCTATTGAGGCTGCATTTAGTCGTGTATATACACTCTGTGTCAAACCTTTTGCAGCATTTTTATAGGAAACCATACCGATTGAAAGACTCGAAATGATTGTTACTACCATAAACATAACGAGCAACTTTACAGTAAGTGTTACGCGAAGTTTGTTTTTACTGGCCATATAAACCTTCCTTAAAATTTGTATTTGTATTATTGTTTACTTGGATTTTTAAATAGAAAAGAATAATACTAATTATAACATAATGTTTTGAAAAGTGAAGTTTTTTTTTATAATATTCTTTGCAGGAGAATTATGATTCAAACAGATACCTTAAAAAACGGATATAAAATTTTTCAGGATACAGAACGATTTCAGTTTGGAATTGATGCTGTTTTACTTGCAGATTTTGCCTGCAAAGGACTTAAATCAGCAAAAAAAATTATAGACCTTGGAACTGGTACTGGAATTATTCCTCTTTTGATGAGTCCTAAAATTTCTGCAAGTTTTACAGGACTCGAAGTTCAGCAGGAATCTGCAGAGATGGCAGCTAAAAGCGTTGCATTAAACGGGCTTGAAGAACAGATTAAAATTATTAATGGAGACTTAAAAAAGGTTTCTGAACTATTTGACAGGCATAGTTTTGATGCAGTTACCTGTAATCCGCCTTATATGACTGATGAACACGGAAAAAGAAATACTCTGGACGCAATGACTATAGCAAGGCACGAGGTTTTGTGTACCCTGGAAGATGTTGTTGCAGCAGCTGATTATTTGCTGGCCCCGCACGGAAGATTTTTTATGATTCACAGGCCATTCCGCTTACCGGAGATTTTTGAATCGCTGAATAAGCACAAAATGGAAATGAAACAAATGAGACTGATTCATCCTTTTGCAGATAAAGAACCTAATATGGTGATGATTGAAGCCCGTAAAAATGCAAAGCGACGGCTCACAATTGAACCGCCGCTTGTAGTACGTGATGATAATGGTGAATATACTGATGAAGTTCAGGATATTTACAATAATTGATTAAAGAGCCTTAAGCATTACCTCAACCAGTTTGAGTGTGCGGCTAAGAGCTGCTTCATCAGTTTCCAGAGCAAAGAGTCCACCGGCTTTGCTGTCTGGATTCTGGCGCACAGTCTCTTTTCTTGCAGCAATGTAAGCATCGCGATGCTGAATGATTACTGCTGAAAGTTCGCTAGCAATATCCTTTAATTCCTTTTCTGTTTTCTTTGCAATCTTCTTTGCAGCAGCAAATGCAGTAAGCATATCTTTGATTGAATCGCAAAGCTGATTGTTTTCCCCTTCCACAATCTTCAATGCATCAAGATTAAAATACTGTTCGCTGTGAATAAAAACATAAATCTGGAACAAAGGTTCATTCTCAAAAAGCTCAAAATAACGTGTAATCAGTTTTTTGAAAACAGCAGATGGAGCAGCTTTTCCCCCTTTGATGCTCTCAAGTGTTTTTTCTTCCAAAAAACTTACGGCTCCAATTTCCTGTGCACTATAAGCAATTGAAGCAGCATACATAGCGTCGCGGCTTTCAAAATGGTTGTAAAGCGAAGCCTTTTTTATTTCCAAGCCTTCTGAAACATCGGCCAAGGATGTGGCACCTGCACTCTTATCAAAAGCACTGGCAAGAAATGCCTGAATTATTTTTTCCTGTGAAATGTTTTTCTTACTCATACTATATGTATCGGTAACTAACGTTAATTAGTTTAATAAAAAATGAACGATAGTTAGTCTAATGAATTGAGGCTTGATAATGCAATTTTAGGCAATGGACATAAATATCTGTCATTATGAGCGCAGTGAAGCAATCTAGAATAAAAAATATTGCAAATTCAAGATTTCGTTATAAAATGAATATAAAGACAATTCAGGAGGTCATATAAATGGCTAAAAAAGGAAAAGACTATTTTGGGATGCCTAGACTTATCAGTATAATTTTCGCAATTATTCCGGTAACTTCATGGCTTTTTGGCGCAGTAACACGCTTTCAGGAAGGCAAATTCTTAGCAGGAATCCTTCGTCTGCTGCTTGGATGGAACATTATCTGGATTCTGGACATTATTTGTGTTCTTTTCCAGGGTAAGATTCTTAGACTTCTTAATATTTAAATAGACTAAGGAAAAAAAAGCTGTCCACTTCATAGCGGACAGCTTTTTTTATTGATTGCTTCACCTGCGGCTCGCAATGCCCCTCGAAACGTATTGTCATTACAAGGAGTCCCACAACGTTTCGTGATTGCGAGGAGCGTAGCGACGTGGCAACCTATTTATTATTCTTCAGGATCATACACATTGATGTGCAAATCTTTAAGCTGCTGCTCGTCTACTGGAGAAGGACACTCGTCCATTGGACTTGCAGCGAGGTTGTTCTTAGGAAAGGCGATTACCTCATGAATTGACTCTTCATGGCACATGAGCATGATAAGGCGGTCGAGTCCTGGGGCAATTCCTCCGTGTGGTGGAGCACCGAACTTGAAGGCCTGAACGAGGAAGCCGAATGCCTTCTGGGCACGCTCTTCGCTGTAACCAACAATTTTGAAAATGCGCTGCTGGAGAGCAGGATCGTTAATACGCATAGATCCCGATGCAAGCTCGTAGCCGTTGAGTACGAGGTCGTAGAGGTCACCCTTTACTGCGCCCGGGTCAGATTCCAGTGTATCCCAGTACTGTTTCTGTGGAAGTGTAAACATGTGGTGTTCTGTTTCCCACTTATTTTCTTCTTCATTCCATGCAAAGTATGGGAAGTCGATAATCCATGCAAAGTGGAACTCGTCCTTTGGATTATAGAGGTTGAGGTCTTTACCAAGCTGCTTACGGACTGCACCGAGGGCTGTACATGCCAGCTGCCAGTTTTCGTCGCTTACAAAGAGGATAAGGTCGTTCTTTTCTGCTCCAAGCTTAGAGCAGATTTCTGCTTCGTGGCCGGCATAGAACTTAGAGATTCCGCCTTCGAAGGCACCTTCGGCATTAACCTTCATCCAAGCAAGGCCCTTTGCCTTGTAAGTTTTTGCAACCTCTTCGAGGGCTTCAATATTTTTGCGTGAGTATTTGTCTGCAACATTTTTTACAACGAGGGCCTTGAGTCCGCTTCTCTTATGGCGCTGAATGTCGCGGCCTGCGTTTGCGGCACCTGCTTTGAATGCGTTGAAGTCTGCCAAATCAGCCATGAATGCAGCATCCTGCATCTTCATATCAAAACGAAGGTCAGGCTTATCGCTTCCGTACCAGTCAAAAGCATCTTCCCAGGCAATGCGGTCAAACTTTGCAGGAAGTTCATAGTTCAAAGTCTTTTTGAAGATGTAACCCATCATGCCTTCTGTTGTGCTTAAAACCTCTTCGCGGTTTGTGAAAGACATTTCCATATCAATCTGAGTGAACTCAGGCTGGCGGTCTCCGCGGGCATCTTCATCGCGGTAGCAGCGGGCAATCTGGAAGTACTTATCAAAGCCAGAAACCATCAAAAGCTGCTTGTAAAGCTGTGGGCTCTGTGGGAGAGAATAGAATTTTCCAGGGTGAACACGGCTTGGAACCAGGTAGTCGCGGGCTCCTTCCGGTGTAGATTTAATAAAGGTTGGAGTTTCAATCTCGAGAAAGCCTTTTGAGGTGAGGTACTCGCGGGTAGCAAAAGCAACCTGGCTTCTGAGGATGATATTGTGCTGCATTGGGTCGCGACGGAGGTCAAGGTAGCGGTACTTGAGACGAAGGTCTTCGTTAGCAACTACGAGAGTTCCATCCTTCTGGCGAACCTCTTCGATAGAGAAAGGAAGCTCCTGAGAGGTTGTGAAAATCTCAATATCAGTTGCTTCAACTTCAATTTCACCGGTTGCCATATCGGCATTAATATCTTTATCTGCGCGGGCATTAACCACGCCTTCAACTGCGATACAATATTCACTCTTAAGGCTGGCAGCGATTTTCTTAACATCATCACTAGCCTTATCGCCAACCATTACCTGAGTAATTCCATAGCGGTCGCGAAGACGAATAAACAAAAGACCGCCCAAGTCACGGGTGCGGCTTACCCAACCATTCAAAACAACTTTCTTACCAACATCACTCTTGCGAAGCTCGCCGCA
>CAMNIU010000215.1 GCA_946540605.1 uncultured Treponema sp. | reverse complement strand
CCCCTTCCCTTTCCATTTTTTTCAAGGAGGAGAACTATGAATACTATTAATACGAATTCAGTGGTTCATGTGGCAATGGATGGCCAGTCTCTTTACAACATTAACAGGAATACAGCAAGCAATACTGCTCCAAAACAGGTTGCTGCACAATCCATAACTCCCACAGGAGCCCAGGTAGCGCAGAACATAGAACAGAATATAGCCGAATTAAAGGCAGATTCACAAGCGCTCCAGAAAATGACAGAAATGGTTGGCGGAAACAAGCTTCAGTTCAGCGTGAACAAAGAACTTGGAAGCGTTGTAGTTTCTATTGTAGATTCAACAACAAATCAGGTTATCAAGCAGATTCCGTCAGAGGATATGCAAAAACTTAAGCTTCGCATCAGAAAAGCTATTGGCTCAATGTTCGACGAAGTAATATAAGCCTATGGCCGGACTGAACATACCAGGCGTTACCGATCAGTATAATACAAATGATACTGTAGAAAAGCTCATGAAAATTGAGCGCGTCCCACTCACAAGGGAACAGAATCAGCTTGAAAATTTAAAAACTGAAAAGAACGCCTGGCGCGATATTAATTCAAGACTAACCTCTTTAAGAGATAATACAAAAACTCTCTATTCTTTTGAAAATCCATTTAACAGTAAACTCACCTCATCAACCGAAGAATATGCCATTACAGCAGAAGCTAACCGTAGCGCAAGTCTTCAGTCTTTTAAAGTAGATGTTTTGCAGGCTGCTTCATCAGACCGATTCCTGACAGATGAGCTTGAAAATGATTTTAAGGTTCCACAGGGCACTTATACTTATAAGGTTGGTGAAAAACAGATTACCTTCAACTGGAAAGGCGGAACCTTAAAAGATTTCTCTGCCGCAATAAACAAACGCGGAAACAACATTCTCAAATCTTCTATAATTGGTGCAAGCGCAGGAAAAAAATCGCTGCTTATAGAAGCTGTTCCTACAGGAAAAGAAAACAGACTTATTTTTGAAGATGATGCAAAAACCTTTGCCTTTGATTCAGGCATGGTAGATAAAATCAAATCTGAAACTCAAACCTTTGCAAATTCACAAAACGAAATATTGCCTGTAAATAAAATTGAATATGATGAACCGCCATACATGCCGGTTCTTTCGCTTATAAATACAAAATTCAACGAAGAAAACGAAAGCGTAACTGTAGATCCTCGCGGAGCTTATCAGGTAAAGGTTCCGGAAAAAATCCTTCGAGACCAGGCTTTACACCTTCAGTTTACGTTAACAAAAAAAGAAACAGAGGATATTACCCCTGCCATAAATCAGACTCTTATTCAGCCCGAACTTCCTGATGCAGGAATTGCAGAGTTTGGCGGAATTGTCATAAGCAATAATGAATCAGATACTAATCTGAATCTTCCAAAAGAACCACCTGCTCCACTCGAACCAGTTCTCACTGATTCAATTTTGTATGCAGTAATGGAAGATGGCACTGAAAAAGAAATTCCTTATACACCAGCGGCAGACAAAGATAAGCCTGCTCAAATTGATGTAAAACTTGCAGACTTTCCCGGAATCAAAGCCATTGCAGTACGAAATTTAAATACTGGAACCAGTTTTGAAATATCGGATATTACAGCTCTGGATCCTGTAAAAGATTTAGGATATGGCCCAAAACATCCGGTTTCCACAGCAGATGATGCAATCATCAAATATGAAGGAATTACAATTACACGTTCATCAAATAAAATTGATGATGTTGTACCGGAAATTACCCTAAATGTTCACGATAAAACAGAAAAAACAGCTACAATAGCAGTTAAGCCAGATGTTGATTCCTCTAAAACGGCGATTATTGATTTTGTCGGAAAATATAATCAGGCAGTTGCAGAATTGAACATTCTTTCCCAGAACAAACCTGAAATTATTGAAGAACTTGATTATCTTACAAATGATGAACGCGAAGCTGAACAGAAAAAACTTGGACTTTTCCAGTCTGATTTTTCACTTACAAGTATAAAATCAAACATGGCTTCTACAATCGCAGCCCGTTATATGTTTTCTGATTCAGCAGAAGTTACAATGCTTTCACAACTTGGAATTGCAACTAATGCAGGAGGATATTCTGGCGGTTATTCTCAGAGTAAACTCCGCGGTTATCTTGAAATAGATGAAAAGAAGCTTGATGATGCGCTGGCAAATCATCTTGATGATATAAAAATGCTTTTTGGTTACGATTCAGACGGAGATTTAATTGTAGATTCCGGCATTGCGTATAAGCTCGACAAACAGATTTCAGCTTACACACAAACCGGTGGAATTCTTGCAATGAAGACTTCTACCCTGGATTCAAAAATCAAAAGCTCAGAAACAAGGATTGCAAAGCTTGAAGCCCAAATGGATAAAAAGGAAGCAGAACTCCGTAACAAATACAGCCAGATGGAAGGTTCGCTGAATAGTCTTGAAGCTCAGCAGAACACTATTTCTAATTTTGTAAAACAGAATCAAAGTCAAAATAAGTAAGGCAGGTAATATATGATAGAATTTTACATCAATGGACAGCAGGTTGAAGTTCAACTGGAAGATGAGCAGACAATTGGAGATGTACTCAAATCTTTTGAAAAGACCTGCGAAGAAAATGAAGCAGC
>CAMNIU010000214.1 GCA_946540605.1 uncultured Treponema sp. | reverse complement strand
TAATGGAGATACACTTCCTCTTCTGGATAAATATCTTCAAAATGATTACAAGAATATAGTTGTAATTCTTCTGGACGGAATGGGAAAAGCGATTATTGAAAGGCACCTTACTGCTGAAGGTAGTTTCCGTTCTCACCTGGCGGGAATCTATAGCTCGACTTTTTGTTCGACTACGGTAGCGGCAACCACTTCTGTTATGTCTGGCTTACAGCCTTGCGAGCATGCCTGGCTTGGTTGGGACTGTTATTATCCTCAGGTTGGTGAAAATGTAACTGTTTTTCTCAATAAGATTCAGGGAACAGAAAAGCCTGCTGCAGATTACAATGTTGCCTGGACTTTGACTCCTTATGAAAATGTAACTGATAAAATCAAAAAGGCTGGAAAAGAGGCTTATCTTGTTGCACCCTTTCTGGATTCTGGAATCGACAGCTTTGAAAAGGTTTGCCAGCATATAAAAAATATATGTAATTCAAAATCAGAGGTGGCTGGCGCATCAGATAGCCCCAGATACATTTACGCATACTGGAATCAGCCGGATGGACTTCTGCATACTTACGGCTGCGGCTCTAAGGAAGCTCATGAGTGTATTGTTAGTCTTGAAAAACAAGTTGCAGAACTCGCGGCGAAACTTGAAGATAGTCTTATCGTCGTAACCGCAGACCACGGCCACATCGATACTGATTATGTTTATATTCAGGATTATCCGGAGCTTTATGATTGCCTTGTTCGTAAGCCTTCACTTGAGCCTCGTGTTTTGAATCTCTTTATTAAAGATGGGAAGAAGGATTTTTTCGAAAAGGAATTCAACCGTCTTTTTGGTGAGAAGTTCATTCTGATGCCAGTTGAAGAAATGATTGAAAAAAATCTGATGGGAACTGGTAAGCATCATAGTATGTTCAGGGCTATGCTCGGAGGTTATATTGCGATTGCTACCAGTGATTTATCGATTTATGCTAACGGGCAAAAGTTTGTGTCACTGCACGGAAGTCTCACAGCGGATGAAATGGAGATTCCTTTGATTGTGTATTCCTAGCGCAGTGACGTTAGCGATTTACATTTCTACAGTCTGAATCAGGGCAGAAATTGAGCGGTCTGAAAAGTCGCCGATTTCTGCCATTTTTTTGATTTGCTCTGGACTGTATTTTGATTCGGGGTAGACGACAACTACTGCCTTGTCGCCGTTTTGCAGGAAGTTTGATTCGCCCCAGGCTGTGTAGCGGGTTGCTCCGATTGAAACTAGTATGCGTGGCGGTCGGCCTGCGGCTACAAGGTAGCTGTGGATATCTTCTGCGGGACCTTCGTTGAGCTGATGGTTGAATTTGTCCAGCATCCAGTCGGTGAGTTTTTTGTAGATATAGCTGTAGTCGCGGACTGCTGAGTTTTCACCGTAATCGTGAACTTCGCCATTACGGATAAGAAAGCTTGCAATGCGGTAGTCGTTGAGATTGCTCTTTTCTGTGAAGTCTGTAGAATCGAAGGCAATCTGATTTTCTGAAAAGCCTTTTGTACAAGCACCCCAGTTTTTCTTTTCGCTGATTTTCTTTGCGCCCTGTTTTCGGATTGAGCAGTCGTTGGATGCTCCAAAGCTTACCGGTGTCAGACTTACGAGAGTGTCGCCTTGCCATGTCGCATCAAAGATGATTGCGCATTCAGGTTCTATCTGCAGCTTTTCTTCGCCTTTTGGGAAAATTATGCGTTTTGCGTCAAATGGAAAGATTGTAAGAAATTCCGGAATTACTGAAGCGTCTGAGGCCGAATTTGCCTCTTTTTTTGGCAAAAAGGTCGGAAAAATGGCCTTCGGAGCGTTTTGCTCGAGCGTCTTAACATTTTTGAAGTCTGCAGCTTCACCGGCCTGTTCCAGGTGTCCTGTGAAATTTCCAGCTACGCCGAAACATGGGATATCATTTGTGTCGTAAAAGTTTTGCATAGTAATTCCTTTATAGGTGATGTCATGCTGAACTTGTTTCAGCATCTATATTAAAGATCCCGAAACAAGTTCGGGATGACAACGGCTATCTACCCTTCAGTTTCTTTATAACCTTCTTATGCCAGAAGGCTCTCAGCTTTTCTGCAGCGCTGTATGGGTGGTAAATTGCCTTGAGCGGAATGTCCCAGCTGCCGGTGCGATGAATGTTCTTTCCGCCGAAGTTTGCCTTGAACATATAAAGGCCGTGCATAGGATGATTTTCATCCTTGCCTTCCGGTGGCATTCCGTACATATCATAATATTTACTGCCGTAAGTTTTTGCATCCTTCATAGCTGTCCACTGCAAAAGATGGTTTGGCATAAGGTTACGTTTATTATTGCTGCTGGCTCCGTAAAGATATATTGCTTCGTCGTGGCTGAAAAGTGTCATGATGGATGCAATTTCCTCGCCTTCGTGTTCTGCAATGTAAAGGCTGATTACAGGTACATCGCGGCCTTTGCTGATTTCTTCTGCAGAAGATTTGATGAGATCCGCATAATATGCCTTTGCGTGGCTTGCATTTCCGTCGCGGGCATTTGTAATCTTTGTAAGCTCATAAAACTTGTCTATTTTTTCAGACAAGTTAATATCATTTCCTAAGTAACGGTGAATGGCAACTCCCTTTCTTTCGCTGAGGCGGATATTATAACGCCACTTGGAATGCATCTTTTCGAGGATTTCCTCTTCTGTAACGGTGAGATCTACAAGAGTACTATCCGGCGGCTGGATGTCTACCGAGTTCTTGCGGAGCTTAAGACGGTCCGCATAAGACACCATTTTCATTCCGTGATTGAAAAGGTCGCGGTCTTCAGGTGTGCTGAAGCTTACATCCGGGTCAAAGCGTATTGCGATTGTATTTGATGGAAGCTCTGGTTTGAGGGCTATTGCAAGTTCGCTTAAAAAGTGAGCAAACTCGATTGTCTGAGTTTCCGGGGTTATGATTTCCTGATTGATGAGAACTGAGTTTTTGGTGGTTTCGATACGCTCGCTTTGCTCGCACTCAACCACCGCTTCATTGTCATCATTAAAGGCTTTATCTAAAACTTCTTCTGGAGTACACTCGTAAGGCAACTTTGGAAAAAGTGGAATGTAGGCGATTGAGAACATACCTTTTGCAAAGCTGCGGTTGAGAACTGCGACCTCTGCTTTTATCACACCGGTAGTTTCGACAGGCTCAACCACCGGCGATGTATTGTTACCCTGTAATGGATTCTTGTCACCCTGAACTTGTTTCAGGGGCTCTTTTGACTTCTCACACCCTTCATCTGCATTCAATGGCGGCAAGTTGTACTCAATTTCAAAACGGCGGTAAGTCCAGCCGTGGCGGGCCTTGAACTCGCACCAGAAAGGAGTCTGTAAAAAAGTTCCGTCGTTTTCGTGGGCGGATTTTTCTATTTTGTTGATTTGAATATTAAACATAAATTATCCTAAAACAAATATACGTCATTGGGCTGTCCAAAAAGTATTGTCATGCTGAACCTTTGCAGCACAGCTGCTCGGAGACTCGCTAAAAATAGTCCACTGGACTATTTTTGCCCTGCTACGCAGTGCCGCTCCCTATGTTTCAGCATCTATACTACATCTAGTTCTATAGATTCCGAAACACACATTCGTAGCAGGTGCGTGCGAATGTGGCGTAGCGTTCGGAATGACACTAGGAAGTATACTTATTGGTCATCCCCTCTTATAAAAGATCCCGAGCCCTGAACTTGTTTCAATGGTCGGGATGACACTACTTTCTAATTGATGGCACAAAACATGGAAGATTCAACAACTTCTTCTTAAAAGCCATTCCGTCGATTCTTTTTTTGATGGCTTCAACTTTTGCAGTGTCCATGCCATCAGTTTTTTCTTCGGCAACGGCGCGCAAATCAGCATAGGTAAAACCAAGATTGTCTTCATCAGTTTTTCCTGACATGCCGTCGCTTGGAGCCTTGTCACAAAGCTCTGCTGGAAGGCCCAGAGATTTTCCCAGCTCCACTACTTCATCAACATAAAGATTTGCAAGAGGAGCAAAATCACCTGCACCATCACCCCATAAGGTAAAGTAGCCTGCAAGACGCTCGCTTAAGTTTCCGTTATTTGAAACGCGGGCATTTCCTTCCAGGGCCGCAATTCCGTAAAGAGTTGCCATGCGGAGACGAGCCGGAGTGTTTGTTTTATACTGAGGTGGAACTTCATCAGCTCCGACTGAATCTTTTATTGCACGGGTAAGACCATTGTAAGCCTCTGCAATATTTACTGTGTAATTTTTGATTCCAAGAAAAGCACAGAGCTTTTTGGAATCTTCAATATCAGCCTGTACTCCGTTTGGCATCATTACTCCGATAACGCGGTCTTTTCCAAGAGCGGCGCAGCAGAGAGCGGCAACGGTAGAAGAGTCCTTACCGCCCGAGATTCCGATGACGGCCTTGGTCTGTGAATTGCCGTTTTTTTCAAAATAATCGCGTACCCACGCAATTGCTTCGTCTTTTATGCTCATAATTTTTTCCATGTCATGCTGAACTTGTTTCAGCATCTCTTTAATATAGATCCCGAAACGAGTTCGGGATGACGTTTTTTAGCCAATCTCCGAATTAAGAGCTTTCTCTGTCTTGATTTCTTTTCCATCAGCGAGGAGCTTCTTTCCTGCAATCTGAACGAGACCGTCTTTTGCGGCAATCTGAACTGCAAAGAACTCATCACCTGTAATCTGCTCTTTCTTTGCGGCATTTACATCAGCGCCTTCAAGAACTACCTTTGTTCCAGGTGCTGCCCATGAAGCATCGAGAACTTCAACGCAGTCTTTGCCATCAGCATCTTTATAGTCTCCGGCAAGGAGCATACCGCGGCTTTCAACGCCACGCATTGTGCGAGGGGCAAGATTACTTGCGATAATTACATGTTTTCCAAGAAGGTCGCTTTCTTTCAGGTACATGCGCAAGCCTGACTGAATTGTTCTAGGACTTCCGCTTCCATCATCTAGAGTTTCGATATAAAGCTTTTCACCTTCCGGATTTGGCTTTACGTCGACAATCTTTGCTACAGTGAGTTCTATATATTTGTTGAAGAAATCTGCCTGCTGGTCAAGAGGCAATACAACTGGCTCGGCTTTCTTCTTATCAGCCTTCTTTTCTTTCTTTTCTGCCTTCTGCTGCTTTCCTGCAAACTTTTCGCGGAAGGCAAGCATAGTCTTCTGATCCATTGGCTTGAAGTAAACTTCAGTTGGTCCAACAGTAGTAAGGCCTTCAAGCTTTCCAAGATCTTCCCAGGTATAACCAGGCTGAGTTTCCATTCCAACCTTCTTCACCTGAATAGACTTTCCAAAGTAGCTCATGATTTTCTGAGTGTACTGTGGCATATAAGGATTCATCATAATCATCAAATCCTTAATTACATAACAGAGGTTGTGGATAAGGCTTTCAGCAACAGCCGGATTTTCTGTACGTGCCTTCCAAGGCTCAGTTGCCTGGAACTTCTTATTACAGATATCAGAAATCTCAAACATTGTGTGGAAAGCGTCCTTCAAATCAGCCCATTCAAGAGAGGCAGTTGCCTTAGCTTCAAGCTCGCGAACCTTTGTCCAGAGCTCTTCATCAACTGGGGCATCAGGAATCTTTCCTTCGTAATATTTATTTACAAACAAGAGTGTGCGGTTTACAAGGTTTCCAAGATTACCAATCAGCTCGCCGTTAAGCTTTTCCATAAAGTCTTTCCAGGTAAACTGATAGTCCTGCTTTTCTGGGCGGTTATAGAAAATGTAGAAACGCCATGCATCAGCTGGGATTCCGCTCTCAATTGCGTCGCTTCCAAACACACCGATTCCAAGACTCTTAGAGAACTTTCCATCCTCATAGTTCAAGAACTCAGTAGAAGACATGTGATGAAGTTTTGTCCACTTGTGAGGTGAGCCTAACAATGTTGAAGGGAAAATTACAGTGTGGAAAGGAATGTTGTCTTTTCCGATAAACTGGAAGAGATCAACCTTAGGTTTATTCTTGCCCTCTTCTGATTCACTTGGAATCCACCAGCTCTTCCAGTCAAAACTCTGCTTGCCGGCCTTTACAAGCTCATCAGCCAGCTGCTTTGTGATAGAAATATATCCGATTGGTGCATTGAACCAAACGTAAAAAACTTTGTTTTCATAACCAGGCTTTGGAACAGGAATACCCCACTTAAGATCGCGGGTAATTGCACGTTCCTGAAGACCATCGCGAATCCAGGCCTTAGTCATGTTGATGGCATTATCAGCCCAGCGGCCTTCTACACTGGCCTTTTCCATCCATTCGTTGAGCTTACCGCTCATTGCAGGAAGGTCAATGTAAAGGTGTTTGGTCTCCCTAACTTCAGGAGTTCCGCCGCAGGTATGACAGCGAGGCTCTTTAAGTTCAGTTGGGTCAAGCAGAGAACCACACTTATCGCACTGGTCTCCGCGGGCCTTTTCGTAACCACACTTAGGACAGGTTCCGTCAACATAGCGGTCTGCAAGGAACATATTACAGTGAGGACAGAAAAGCTGCTTGTTTACATGCTCGTGAATGAGTCCGGCCTTGTCCAGGTCATTGAAAAGCGACTGTGTAATTTCTGTACACTGCTCGTTGGAAGTGCGGCCGAATTTATCAAAATCAATTTTGAACCATTCATAGATTTTTGTGTGCTCGCCATAGTAGTGGTCGCAGAGAGCGCGTGGTTCAGTCTTTTCTTCAAGAGCCTTAGTTTCGGTTGCAGTACCGTATTCATCAACACCACAAATATAAAGTGTGTCGTAGCCACGGCTGCGGCAAAAACGTGCAAAAACATCGCCCGAAAGCGACTGAATTATATTTCCCAAATGCGGAATGTTATTAACGTAAGGTAAAGCTGCTGTGATAAGTCGTCTGTTCATTTTAAATCCTTGTTCAATATCAATAACTCAAAAAAAGTCATGCTGAACTTGTTTCAGCATCTAAAGTTCTATTGTAGAATAGATTCCGAAACAAGTTCGGAATGACAATAGAGTTTTTTGATATCTTAAAATGTAATTTTATCATAATAGTATAATGTTTTTCTTCAATATATTCAATTTTATCTGGGCCCAAAATCAAAGTCCAAGGCGCCTTCCGCAGCTCTCTAACGGTCGGCCTCCTCGGCTCCGCCTGCGGTGGCTGCCTTCGGCACTGCTCCACGCTTGGGGCGCCTTAAAGTTTACATTATTATAATAAGTATTCTAAGTAAAATAGCTTGTATTAATTATTGTGATAATGTATAGTGTAATTGCATTCACAGTTATTGGCGGTCTTGCTTCCGAAATTCGACTGTTTACAGAAATGTAGGCAGATTACTTATTTGGGAGGCAGCTATGAGTCTTTATGAGTTCTTGGATTTGTTGTTTACAGCAATTCCAATTATTTTAGACATTATTACGCGCCTTCGTCGTAGACGGAAAAAAGGTAAACGAATAAAAAAATAGCCCGCCAAGTGTTAGGCCACTTAACGGGCAAGTGTCTGTAAAGACATAAACCACTAGGAGGCAAGACGCATGACTGCGAATGCCTTTACTTTATAATATAAAATACATATACAAATTATGCAAGTATTTTCTTCAGCAGATTTTTTTATACTACATATTGTGCCTTGCTAATTACATCTTCAAAAAAATCCCGATATTCTTCTTCCTTCATCTGAACATAGCCTGCCCTGTTTTCTGGGCCAACCTTTGCCAGGATTTCGTCTTTTATCTGATTATATCTGTCGCGAGCCTCATCATGACTTCTTAAATAATCGCGGAATAAAATGTGGCGTTTGTATTCTTCATTATCAACAGAGCACACATAAAGATGATGGTCTATGCCATCAAGGATTTCGTTATGCACTTTTCCATTTCTGCAAAAAGCCTCGCGCCCGGTAATTCCTCTGTCTCCTTCATGCTCATAGCCGATTTGTGCCAGCGCTCTTTTTACCGTTTCAAAATCAGCCAAATTATCCAGGCCTACATCAATATCAATAATGGGCTTTGCCTTCATTCCGGGAATTGAAGTACTGCCGACATGCTGCATCTGGCAGGAAATTGTAAGCACCTTCTGCAATTCAGCTTTTATCTTCAGAAAATCCTGAGGTCACTTTTTATCATAATTTATTATAACCATAAAACATCCTTTTCTTTTATTATGCCATAATATTGATTTCTTATAAATAAAAAACTTGACATATATATCACACTGCGATATATTATATCTAACTTCGCTATAGCGAGGTGCGATATATCGAAATACAATATGAAAGGAGGTACTTATGGATGCAAAAATTAAGCGTGTTTATGTTCCAATGACAGAAACCGGTTTTTACATTCTCTTTTGCCTTCAGAAAGAAATGCATGGCTACAATATAACTCAAAAGGTAAAAGAAATGACCGAGGGTCAGGTAGAAATTGGACCTGGCACAATGTATGGAACTTTGGGAAAAATGGAAAAAGATGGCTTGATTGAGTTTGTTCGAGAGGAAGAAAAACGAAAGCTTTATAAAATCACTCCACTTGGAAAAGAAGTTCTGCAATTAGAGATTGCAAGAATCAAAAGACTTTATAAGAACATAGGAGAAAATTAATTATGAAAAATACAAAGACTCTTTTCAGATTTTTTACACTTTTTGAATATGAAGAGGAAGAAGCCTTTCTTGAAACTCAGCATAAAAATGGCTGGAAAGTTACAGGCTATAAACTCCCCGGTTTTTATAAATTTGAAAAATGCGAGCCAGAAGAAGTAACCTATAGAATTGATTTTACAAATGAAAACGGAGCAAATAATTCTGATTACCGTCAGATGTTTGCAGATAACGGCTGGGAATTCCTCTGGTCTGTAAACGGCTTTTCAATCTTCAGAAAAGAAGGTACTTCTGCAAGCGAGAACAATAACGAAATCTTTACTGACAATGAATCAAAGCTTCAGATGCTTCAAAAAATCCATCAACGCAAACTGCTGCCCCTTATTACAATTTTTCTTTGTGCTGTTGTGCCAAATTTTTTAAGAGCTATTAATGGAGATTTTCACAATTCTGACATTAATTTATTTTTCTCAATATTTTTCAGTGTTATGTTTGTCTTTTATACATACGTTTTTGTAAGAAGCATTGTAAAAATCAAGGAACTGAAGAAAAAATTGATGTAGAATACAAAAGTATCTGTCGGATGCGGTGAAGTTTCCTTTTATGGATTGCTTCGCTGCGCTCGCAATGACGTTGGGCGGTGGTCATTGCGAAACCAATCATCATGCTTACAGTTGCAAAAACTGTGAAGACAAAAATCAAACAATTTGAAGCAAATGAGATTTTCTGTTTTCTGTTCATCATTAAGACTCCTTTGTATTTGTAAAGAAAATATAATGGAAAGAATAAAATGTGTAAATAGATTTTGTGCAATATAATAGTGTAAAATAATAATAAAAAGGAAAAGTATTTATAATCAATTTATGGATTTATACAATTTCTTGATATATAATTTTATTATGAAAAAGTACAGCAGGCTTCCAATTGACTTTCTGAAAAAAGAATTAAAATCACTCGAAAAAAGTTATGAACAGTTTAAAGAAATCTACGATTATTTTCATTCAGAAGCAATGGGAATAGAAAATAAAGACGTTGAAAAAAAACTTGCACTTCCAAAAGAAAATTACAAATACATTTTTATCAGATTATATGATCCGGTTTATACAGCGAATCTCCCCGCAGAACTTTTGAAAAAAGGACAGTACATCACAAACATCACAAAAATCCCTGCGGCACATGCTGCAATCGGTTTTGATTTGTCCGATAATTTTTATGGACTTACAATCGGTGGCGACTATGATATTAAAAAAGAACAATGCAGTAATCCTGATTCCTGCGCATACATGCAGACTTGTGATCCTAAAAAGTCATTTCACTATACTTACGCAATAAAAGTAACGGCTCAAGAATACGAAGCTGCAAAAAAGAAAACACTCGGCTATTATGAAACAAAAGAAGTGAAATATGCAGTTCTTCATAATTTTCCTGTTGCGCTTTACTGCATCAAAAAAAAGATGAATATCCCAAGCCTTCCAAAACTTCCGCTGCCTGATGAATACCGCGAGTTTCTGACAAGTTTAAAAAAGACTCTCCGTGCATTCAAAGGCTTTAAGGAAAAAGATCGTTTTGTCTGTTCGACCTTCTGCAGTTATATTTTGATTTCCTGTGTTCCACGTATTGCGCTTTATTTTTGCGAAAGAGATTTCAGTTATGATTACATAACACCAAGCGAGCTTTCTATGCTTCCGGGAATGAAACTTTTATTTTCCGGTAACTGGCTTGATTTTAAAAAAGACGCAGAATCTTTTACAAAAGAAAATCCGGAGTTTATAGAATATCTTTAGGAAAGAGGGCTTAATCATCTGATGAATTATCATTTTCCCCTGTCGACTTTATAATCTTCCTTACTTCGCAGAAAATTCCAAATCCGCCAAAAACAGCAATTGCCTTATCAATAAGATTTACAGGCAACCTTGCAAGGAAGGCACTTAACTGTACTCCAAGATTCTGCATAATCAATGTGTAAGTTAAAAACATAACAGTTGTATTTTCATTATCTCCTACTTTTTCTGCAAAGAAAATTGTAAATATTAAAGAACCTTCAAAACTGATTATTATAGTTGAAAGAAAGAATAAAAATGCAAGACGAATCCATGAAAAATCTTCATGTCGTGTTACGAGAGATTTTGTCAGCAAAGTTCCTGTTATGCAGCAGATGCCATAAAAAAAGTATAGAAAATTATGATGATAAAAAATGGTCCACAATGAATGCCCAAGTCCAACAATAAGCCCGCAAGGAATTCCAAAAAAACTTCCGGTATATACAAAAATCATGTCCATAAAAAAAGGCCATTGCAAAGCTTGAGCTGAAAAGGAAAACAGTATATTACACAAAGTAAAAATGAGTCCAAGAATAATTTGTGTTTTTATTGAATATTTTTGAAAGGTCATGAAAACATTTTATAAAAAAAGGAGAGGTATGTCTCCCCCTCCTTTTTTGAGTTCTTTTTATTCTTTGATTATTTTATTGTTGATTTACTGACAGCTTTTTCAATCGTTAAGGCCGGAGTTCCATCATGACGTAATTCGTCGTAAGAAAGTTGCAGAATAAACCAGTCTTTTGCATCTGCAGTAACTTCAAATGTTAAAACTGTATCAACCTTCTGACCGGCTTTTATGTTCTTTATGGATTGGGGCTCTGAGAGATTGATAATATTATCTTTTCCCTGAGAATCATCAAGCGGCAAAACTTTTAATTCTGGAATATCAGTATCAGATGTAAATTTCATATGAACTGTGATTTTATCACCGGCTTTTGGCAGATTTGCTTTTGTGAGACTGGTCCAATCTGCACCTGTGGATTTTGCCCATGAAGCAGGATATTTGAGAACCCCGCCAATTGCTCCATCATATAAATCCATATCGTAAGTTGCAGGATGAGAAGCCTTTCTGAATACATCAGTTTCAAGTGGGTCTCCAGGTAATTCTTTTATCCAAAGTTTTTTTTCGCTGTCTACTCCTCCAAGAGAAGCATAAGCCCATGAATAATATTTACCGTCTTTGAAACAGGTTCTTTCATAGCAGCTGCCAAAACCGTGCGAAAGTCCTTGTGAATTGAGACGCCAGAATCTGTAAACGTCAGTTTTTATGTCATCTTCATTTTCAAAACCTGCAGTTCTATAAGATGTATAACTTTGTTTCTTTTCTTCAA
Organism: uncultured Treponema sp.; assembly: GCA_946540605.1. Lineage (GTDB taxonomy): Bacteria > Spirochaetota > Spirochaetia > Treponematales > Treponemataceae > Treponema_D. The sequence continues at coordinate 16,468 of CAMNIU010000214.1, read as the reverse complement.
AACTGTAGAAAGTCCATTTCATTCCGTTGTATTCAAATTCATAATATCCGTTTTTACATTTGTCGCCGTAAGGAGTTTTCTTTGCCTGTACAAAAATTCCTGGAACATTAAGATATCCCTCTTTATAATTTCCATTCTGGAAATCTGTTTCAGAAAAACAGGTTCCCCATGGAGTATGATATGTATCTGTTGCAGGTGGATTTATTTTAGCTTCTGCCGTTGAAACAGAAACAACTGCGTTATTACTTGTTTCCTTTGCAGCTTTTGCTTCATCAAGTATTCCTTCCATATCTTCAAAATAGTCATAGGCCCATGCATGATAAATACCGTCTGAATTTGTTGTCTTCCATACTTCATTAAAATCACCGACTGCAACTTCAACTCTGAATGTTCCTGTTAAAGTACTTCCGTTCCAGTTCTGGTAACAATACAATGTATCGGCACGAACTTGAGCTTTAGTAGCTTTTTTATCAGGAGCAATATTCTTTTCCCACCAGTCTGAAAGGATTGCATTTTTCGCAATATTTTTGAACCAGGCTGGCATTGTGTCTGCAACTGTAATTTCAATAATTCTTCCGTTTGATTCAGAATATCGGTGGGCAACATGAACTTTTTCTCCATCCTGAACAGAAAGTCCTGTCGCAGAAGTGTCTCTCTCATAGATTTCCGGCTGAACAGGAGTTACAGTTTCATCAACCATACCTGACCACTCTTCAAAGTTGTTCCATTCATAGTGATTATTTCTTGATTTTCCGCCTTCGTCCTTCCAGTAATCTGTAAACTTAGTACCAGTCATAATGGAATTAATACTGAACATAAAATTATCATTGAACTTATTTTCTGCCCTATTCCATGTTCTACCGCAAGAAATTCCGTTTACAAACAAAGGAACTTTTGCGCATTGCATTTTTTTGTATGGTGAAATCTTCTTCCACCAGTCACTGTCTGTATCCATTGACACTTTTGAAGCAATTTCCTTAAACCAGTCTGGAGCACGGTCATCTACCAGAACTTCAAGAATAACACCGTCTTTCATTGCAACTCTGTGTGTTACAACCCATTTTTTACCATCAATGATTGAGCTTGCAGCGAAAACTTTTCCGCCTAAAGCAAAAATAAACATCAGAATGCTTATTCTCATGATTTTATTTAATTTAGTCATTTAAAATCCTCCTTTTATTACTATTTTATAAAATGACTTAATTCTTATTCAATTTTTGTGAAAACGAATTTTCCGCTTATGGTAACGGCTGCACCAGGACTTATTTCACTTGGGTAGGAGCCTGAACTCATAAAGAGCTTGAAAAGAAAATATGTTCCGGCTCTTTCTTCTGGGATTGTTACAATCTTTTCAAATGTTTTAGTAGAGCCGTCAAAGCCTTCTTCAAAATACCATCCGTAGTCTTCCAGACTGATCCACTTATTGTTTATTACAGACTGTGTTCCTACGCTTTTTATTACTTTTTCTGAAGCATTGTTTTTCTGAGGACTTACCGTCAATTCAAATGAACAGGCAACCTTGTCTCCCTCTTTCAATATGAGGCTGTCGTCTGTCGGTGGAAAATAAAGGTTGTATTGATCAGTGCTGGTCAGCTGAACCTTGTTTAGGGTTATGGTCAAGGTTTTGCCGTCGCACTCCGAAGTCATGGATTTATTGCTTTCATGATTTTTCCACATGACATAGGACTTCTTTCCGTTTGACCAATAACTTTTGAAATCCGGCCCCTTTTGTGAAAATGCAGATATATAAGAATCTTTCATTTCTGCTTTGTATGACTTGTCTTTGCTGCAAAAAATCTTTTTAGGGGCATAACAGATTTCAAAATACCCCTCCTGACTATATCTGTCTCCATATTGTTTTTTTATGGCAGTTAAATCTGTGTTTGCTCCAAGCTCCTTGAACCATTTTGGTGCAGTTCTATTAACCAGAATCTCAAGAACTTCATCTTTTGAATTTTGAATTCTTTGTACTATGAAAAGATTATCAGCATCATTTTCTATTGTTTCTGATTTACCGGGATTTTTTATTTCATCATTTATTTCAGAAAAGTCTGCTATTGCATTGTAAGATATGCTGTTTTTTCTTGATAGACTTGCCTCATCTGTCCAATAATCTAAGAAAGGCGAACCAAGAAATGATTTGATTTCAGAATTAAATAATCCTGTAAAGTCATTTTTTTCATCAAGTTCTGCCGTACATTCCAGCTGGTTGACTACTATAAAAGCCTTTGATGCATTTCCGTCTTTGTAAGGAGAAAACTTCTGCCATGAAGTTGAATTGGAATCCAAAGACGCATGGGCAGCCGCAAGTTTAAACCATTCGGGGGCTTTTGCTTCAGTACAGATTTCCATAATTACACCGTCATTCATGACATAACGGTGAACTACCTCGTAATCTTTAGCTTTTAGGCCTGCTGCAAAAACAGGTATATTAAAAACAAAAAGAGAAAGTGCAATAAAAGCAAAAAGAGATTTTTTCATTTTTCCTCCGACTATAAATTGTACATCAGAAGAAAAGATTTGTAGTGAGAGAAAAATAATCAAAATTTGATGAATTTTTTCACTATTCTTGGGTTACAAATTATTAAAGTTTATTTCCCCAAATATCACCAAACCTGATCATTAGTTCTTTTTTGCTGGTTACTCCAAGCTTTGAGAGAATTCGAGTTATATAGTTATCTACCGCTCGTTCTGTAATTCCCATAGTTCTGGCAATTTCTTCTTCGGTTTTATGTTGAAAAAAGAGACCTGTTAATTCACGTTCACGTTTTGTAAGACTCTGGTAAAGGTTTGTATAAATTATATAATCTGAAGTAAGGCTTTCTTCCATAAAAAAAATACCGTCACCAGCCTTTTTCATTGCCTGAAGCAGAACGTCTAAATCTGCATTTTTAGAAACATAAGCAGCAGCTCCAGAAGCAACAGCCTGCTCAACAATACCCGCTCCTTTAAACATGGAATAGCATATGCTGTACAATCTGGGGTAATTTTCTTTTATAAAACTGATAAGAGAAAGTCCATCTGCATCATCAGCTTTGTCTCCAAGATTTATATCCACAATACAGATAAGAGGCTCATAATCTGTACTCCTGCAATAATCAGCTAGAAAAACTTTTGCCTCATCTATACTGGCAAAAGTTCCTGAGCAGTGGAAATCACTCTTTTCTTCTATTATTTTACTTACACCTTGCCGTACAAGGTTGTGATCTTCAATCATTATAAAATTCATAACAGTTTTTTCTCCTTAAAAATAAACAGGCATTTCAAGGCTTTAAGCAATGCGTGCCTTGACCTGGCCGTATATCACTTTTATTTATTTTCCAATCTTAATTTTAACTTCCGTACCCTCGTCTGGTTCTGAAATAAATTTTATACTTCCGCCGATTTCGTTCAATCGAAGTTTTATATTCTGCAGACCAAAGTGAAGATTTTTTATACTTGTGATTTTTGATGAGTTCATCTGTTCGAGAAGCTTTGAATCAATTCCTTTTCCATCATCCGAAATGAAAACTAAAAGTCCATGTTTCAATTTGTCGGCGGCTGTTGGATTACGAATTAAAATAGTTACTTCGCCTGCTTGGCTGTGTTTTTCGATATTTGCAAGTAGTTCCATAATAATTCTAAAAAGATGATGGAAGGTAATTTGAGGCAGCGAATCAAAATCTGCATCTTGTGTAATTACAAGAGAGCATTCGATACCAGTGCGCTTCTGGTAATTATCGATTGAATTTTTTAAGGCTTGAGGAAAGTTTCCCTTATCCATGTTTATTGAAGAAAGTGTGTAACAGGTATTTCGCAGATTTTCTATACATTCGGTCTGGTTTGATTTGATTTCTTTTGCAAGTTCTTCATCTGAAACTTTTTCCGCAAGAATTGAAACATAACGCATCTGCTGGGCAACAGAATCATGAAGCTCTAGTGCAATACGGCGGCGTTCCTCTTCCTGACCTTTATTTGTTGCTTTTAGGATTTTTTCAATTTCGATTCTGCGTGCATAAGTAAGATGATAAAAAAACAAAAGTGCGAGAACAAGCAGAATCAAAATACCCATCAAAATTATCATCTGCATAAAAACTGTACCGCTTTTCTGATAAATTAAACCTTTAGAAATATAAAAGGCTGTTACAAGACGCGAAAGTGTCTGGGCATCCAGATTTCTACAAGCCTCTTCCATATCAGAAATTTGATTTTGAATTCCATACATGCTGTTGGCAATTCTATAAGTTTTTAGATTCTTTTCCCGTTCCAGTTCGCGTAAAAAATCATTCTGCGCTGTGGCAATTATTTCCTGTGTTTTATTTGAGTTGTATTTAGTTGAAGTATCATTCAGAGCCAGAGCGTCATCAAGTCGAAGCCATGCATTATACAGTGCAAAATCAAGACTTTCTGTGATATACATTTGTTCAAGAAAAATTGAATCAGTTGTTCCAAGTTCTGTAATTTTTTGATTTGCTGATTGAGTTTTACCTGTCGTTATTTTTTTATTACATGATGGAAAAAGAGAAATTAGAAAGAAAAATAAAAAAGTAATTCCGATTGTTTTTTGGAATATATGAAATTGCTTAAAAACAGATGCTGAAAGGGGTTTTGTCTGGCAACTCATTTTTTTCATATTGAAATTATAGCATGAATTATATTCGATTTCCAATCTTATAATTGGTGAAAAAAATCATCAAAAATCAGTTAAGTAATACTATCTACAATTATATTAATTTGAAGTATAATAAATTGATTATGAAAAAAAGTCGTGCTTTTGTTTCATTCTTGATTTCTCTTTTTGCCGCAGAATGTTTGTGGTCTCAGTCTGCAAAAGATAAATGGTCAATTTTTGGCGTTGAGCTTGGAACATGGGATAATACTGAGGGAGCAAAAGTTAATACCAATGGAGAAATAATCTGGAAAAACTCTAACCGCCAGTGGGAAGACTTTGGCTGGGATTTGCGCGGTATAGATCTTTCTGATTATGAAGGAATAAAAATTGTTCTGGATGAAAAAAATCCGGCAATTCCAATTGATTCGCTAAAACTTGATAACGGTTATTCACCAGGGCACTGGCTATATAAAGAAACAATGCCGGGACAATACATTTTATATTTTGATGGAAGATGTAGAAATACAGTCTGGGGGTCTGTAGATGAAATGGATCCCGCTGAAGGTTTTGAAATATATTTTACAGTTCCTGGCAAAAAGAAAAATCTTATTACAAAAATTAAATCTGTTGAATTATTAAAAAAAGGCAGTTCTAAGTTTTATAAAAATCTTGCGCCTTTTGATATTCCGTTAGGCACAACAAACTTACTGGCCTTTGTTGAAGGAAATACAATATACTGGAAGCGTGGCTATAATGATTCAAGCTCGGGCTGGGATTTTACAGGAATTGATCTTTCAAAATATGACCGGGTACGTGTTGAGATTGAAGAAAGTGACAATAATCTGAATCTGATTCTATGCGACGGAAAATGGAAAAACTGGCACTGTTATTTTAGAATTGCTCCAAATGTTTTTGAGGTTCCACTTTCAGCCGAAGGTGCTCGTTGGGTAGATACAGATGCACATCCCTTCAATCTAAAAGAAGGCTTAATGGTAATGCTTCAGAAACAGGATGAAGAAGTCCGTAAGACAGAAACATCAACTGTTGTAAAAAGCATTCGTTTCCTTAAAAAAGGCCAAGATATTTTTGATGCGGGAAAACTTGGAATTCTAAACCGAGCAATTGGTGTTATTCAAGATAATACCTCGATTAAAGAAAATACAATAATATGGCAGAAAGATAATAATGAATTAAAATCAGGCTGGAATCTTGTTGGCTGTGATTTATCAGAATATAAAGGCGTTAGAATTGAGTTTGAAAAAAATGATTTAAGACTGGAACTTACAATGGCCGATAAAAACTGGCAGAACTGGGCTGCATTCAGAAGTGACGATGCTTATACAATAGAAGCTTATTTTTCTGGAGATGGCGCTGCCTGGAAATGGAATGATTTTAAGCCATTTGATAAAAAACAGGGCGTATTATTATTCCTTCGCTTTTATAGTGATAAGCCAATCAAAAAAGACAAACAAACAATCATTAAAAAAGTCGAACTCATTAAACAATAAAATGATGAAAAATCATCAAATTTTAAATAGCTTAAAACTGAAGCAATCTATATTTCAAAACATCTTACCCTGTGATTGCCGGAAACTTGTTTAAAGTCTGGCAGTTCTTTTTTACAGCGTTCTGTTGCCTTTGGGCAGCGGTAAGCAAATGGACAGCAGTTTTCCTGCTGCAGTGTTGTTTTTACTTCCTGATTAGAATTACTTAAGTGGCCCTGGGCTCCTTCAAAAAGCAGCTTTGTATAAGGGTGCAAGGCTGTTTTATAAAGGTCTGCGGCTGGTGCCTCTTCTACAAGGTAACCGCGGTACATTACTCCGATTGTGTCGCAGAAATAGCAGGCAACCTTTAAGTCGTGAGTAATGAAAATATAACTGAGATTGCGGGCTTTGCGTAAATCCTGGAGCAGCTTTAAAACTTGTCCCTGAATTGAAACATCCAATGCAGAAACTACTTCGTCGCAAATCAAAAGAGAAGGATTCATGATTAGGCCGCGGGCAATGGAAATGCGCTGGCGCTGGCCGCCGCTGAATTCTGCAGGACGGCGGTCTAAGTCTTCGGCAGACAAGCCTACTTCTGTAATTATTTTTTCTGCTAGTTCACGGGCGGCGGCTTTTCCCTGCCAGAGCGAAGAATATTTGAGTCCTGTTGTAAGCACTTTGTAAACTGTAAGTCGCGGATTGAGGGAGCGTGCCGGATCCTGGAAAATGTATTTTACTTTTTCACGGTAGAGCCGGAGCTGATTTTTTTTGTAAGCATCTACTTCTTCTGGTAGTTTTTCGTCTGCATCGAAAAACTTTATAGAACCGCTTGTCTGTTTGTATAGTTGAATTAAAAGTCTTGCTGTTGTAGTTTTGCCGCAACCGGATTCTCCAGCCAAGCCATAGGTGGTTCCACGTTTTATTGAAAACGAAACATCATTTACGGCATAAACATTATGTTTGTTTTTTGCGAAAAAGCCTGCTTCCAGATTGAAGGTTTTTGAAAGATTATTTACTTCGATGATATTTTCGTTTGCCATTAGTTCTGTCCTCCTTCTTCATCTGTGTAGTGACTTCCAAATTCTATAAGTGAAGAAACAAGCTTCTTTGTATAATCCTGCTGAGGATTTTTGATAACCTCGTCTGGAGTTCCTGTCTCGATAATCTGGCCTTTATACATTACGGCAATTCGGTCGGAAATCTGCGCAACAAGATTTATGTTATGGCTGATGAAGATAATTGAAAGATTTCTTTCTTTCTGAAGTTTCAAAAGCAGTGAAATAATCTGTGCCTGAATTGTTACATCGAGGGCGGTTGTCGGTTCGTCTGCAATTAAGAGTTCGCAGTTCTGCGCAAGTGCAAGCGCGATTCCGATTCTCTGCAATTGTCCGCCAGAGAACTGATGAGGATAAGATTTTAGACGGCTCTCTGGTTCAGGAATTCCAACCTGGGTAAGAAGGTCGATTGTTTTTTTGTCGGCATCTTCACGTGTAATTTTTGGTTCGAGGATTCTGAAGGTTTCAAAGAAAATGCTTCCTACATTCTGGAGCGGATCATAAGAACGGCCCGGCTCCTGGAAGATTAAAGCTATCTTTTGTCCGCGGTATTCTCGGAGTTCTTTTTGAGAAAGAGGAAGCAGGTCTTTTCCTTTGTAATAAATATGTCCGGAGCATTCTGCATTCTGCGGAAGAAGGCCCGGAATGGCTGTAGTAGAAACTGATTTTCCACTTCCTGATTCTCCTACAATTCCAAGGATTTCTCCCTGTTTTACTTCAAAGTTTACTCCGCGACTGGCAGGAATAGATGTCCACTCTGTACCGCGAAGTACGTGGAAGGTAACGTGAAGGTCTTGTACGGAAAGTAAGTTTTCGCTAACAGATGTATCCGGGTTCTTAAGGGCGGAGCCCTTAGGAGAAGGGGTAGCAAAGCGTCTCTTAAATACAGCACTGTACGGGTCATAGAAATCCCGGAGAGCATCACCAATAAAATTGAAGGCAAGTGTTACGAGCAAAAGCATAAGTACCGGATAAAGCAGCCATGGGAAGTTCTTGAGATTTGACAGCGTTGAAATATCTCGGTTAATAAGTGAGCCCCAACTAACAGCAGGGTCACTTATACCAAGCCCAAGGTAAGAAAGCGTTGTTTCGCTCATAATAAAGCCGGGCACGCTCAGCGTAATGCTTACAATTAAAAGGCTTGAGATTTGCGGAATTATGTGCCCGAAAATAACTACGAGAGACGGAACTCCTTCGAGTTTTGTATTGAGAATAAATTCTTCTCGCTTTACCGAGTGGACAATTCCACGGATGGTTCTTGCACTACTCGGCCAGCCGACCAGCGAAAGAATCAGCGTGATTATCATATACGAGGTGCCGGAATCCATGCGGCTGTTTAATAATGAACGAAGGAAAAGTATAAAATAAAGGCTTGGAACCAACATAAAGAATTCTGCAAAACGCATTATTAACCAGTCCGTTTTTCCACCAAAGTAGCCTGAGATTCCGCCAAAAATTATTGCCAGAACCATAGAGATTGCAGTGGCCACAAAACCGATTGTAAGTGAGATTCGGCTGCCATAAATTATCCGGCTAAAAAGATCGCGGCCCAAATGGTCTGCACCTAAAAGATAAACTGGATAGGCCTGATCTTTTGTACCAAAGAGGTGCCGGTTGCAGGGAATAAATCCAAACAACTTATATTCATAGCCCTTTGCAAAAAACGTAAAATCGTGGGTGTAGCCTTCATCTTTTACGATTGCGTATTTCCAGTTGATTCTGCTTATGGTGCGGCACTCACGAACCTTGAGCCCGTGCGAAGTAAGCTGAAGATTTGCCGGATGGTAAGTATTATTTTCAAAGGTCTGTGTTGGCTGATAAGGCGCAAAAAACTCTGCAAAAATCATTACAAAATATACGAGGGCAAGGAAAACTAATGATGTTAATGCAAGTGGTCGTTTCTTAAAGTATTGTGCTAATTTTTTCATTTTTGCCCCCTACTCGTTTCCGTATCGGATTCTTGGATCTACAATGGCAAGCAGAATATCGCTGATAACCATACCAACAAGAACGAGTGCTGAAATAAACATGCTGTTTGCAAGAACAAGATTTATGTCTTCCTGTAGAACTGCGTCGTACATAAGTCGGCCGATTCCAGGATATGCAAAAATAATTTCAAGAACGAGTGAGCCTGAGAAAAGTCCTGCAAGAAGATTCGCACTTCCTGTGATGTACGGGTTTAAGGTATTGCGGAAGGCGTGATTAAGGTAAACTCTTTTTTCGCTGATGCCCCGTGAACGTAATGCGAAGATGTAAGGCATTCCCATCTGGTCGAGCATTGTGGCACGAATCATTCGCATGGTACCGCCTAAGCCACCGAGAAAAGATGCCAGTAGCGGCAGAAAAACATGATGCGCATAACTGAAGGTAAATTTCATTGGCGCATCTTTAAATGGGAAATCCGGATATGCTGTAACCGGAAAAAGATTTGTGATTGATGCAAAAAGCTGAAGAAGAATCAAAAGAAGAATTCCCGGGAATGCGTGGAAGAAAAGCGCAAAGAAGGTTGCGCCTACATCAAGCCTTGTTCCTGCCTTGCTGGAAAAAAAGACTCCGAGTAGAAAAGAGAATGTGGTAATGAAAACAAGGGAAATGAGATTCAGCAGCACGGAATTCCAAAGCCGGGATTTTATTAAAAAGCCGACCGGAGCTTTTGAGATAAGGCTTGTTCCAAGGTCGTGATTAACAATAACTCGTTTCAGCCATTTAAAGTATTGAATGTAAAATGGTTTATCTAGCCCAAGTTCTGCACGCAAAGCGTCCATTTGTTCAGATGAAAAGTTTTTATCTTGTGAGCCGGCTCCCAGTGAGGAAGTAGTTCCTGTTTTAGCATTTGGATTATCTGTATTAGTGAGAAGCTGTTGTGTCATCATCTGGTCTACAATATCACCAGGGGCAAGCTCCATAAGTCCAAAAAGAGCAAAGCCCAGAAGAAAGAGAAGCACCAGCATTGTAAGAATTCTTCCTGTAATGAAAGATGCAAGCGGTGCTTTTGCCTTAAATGCTTTTGATGGTGCCGTAAGAGTTGCTTCAAGTTTTAAATAAAAGGTTTTGACTTTATTCATATTGATTCCTTTATTACCTGATTTCTTTCAGATAGACATGCTCCATAAGAAGTCCGTTTTTATTATCATAATAAACATTTGTTAAATCCCATTTATTACGGATTGCAAAAAAGGATTTTGAACGCATTAGATAAATTACAGGACATTGTTCAAGAAGAATTTCCTGATATTCATCCCAGATTTCTTTTGCTTTATCATGATCGAGAGTATAGGAACCTTCGTTGTATAGATAATCAATACGGGCTTCCCATTCTGTTTCTGGTTTTTCCTGAAGAGGATACCACAAGTGAAGGTTCCCGTAACTTGGCCAGACGTTTGCTCCCTGACTTGGAAACAGATTTGTTCCAAGTCCAATAAATAGTGACTGCCAGTCGTAAGTTGAAGTAAGCATTTCAACCAGCTTTTGAAAATCTATTTGACGGACATTTACTGTAATACCAATTTTACCGCACTCATCTGTAATTATCTGAGCCATATCATTGGCAGTTGTTCCGCCACTGGAAATCAAAAGATCATATTCAACCTTATTGCCAAGTTCGTCGTAGTAGAAACCATCTTTTTTGATAAAGCCTGCTGATTGCAAAAGCTCTTCTGCTTGTTGAGGATTATATTTATATTTTAATGTGATATCCGGATTATAGTATGGATTTGCTTCCGGGAAGAAAGAATACTTTGGCTGGGCAAGTCCTCTATAAGTTTGAAGTGCAACCCTGTCTCTGTTAAAAAGACAGCTCATTGCCTGGCGGAATTCTTTTTTTGTAAACCAGTGATAATAAGGTTTGTCTTTATTTTTTGGATTTTGATTGAAACTCCATAAAGAAGCTCCCATTGAACCATCTGCATTAAAGACTGTGTAATCTTCTTTTTGATTTGAAACGAGGTCCTCTACCTGTTCTGGTGTCGGGCTGTAAACTTCTGTCTGCCCCTGTTTGAAAAGAAGATAGTCTGTATTTGAGTCTCCAACAATTTGATAAATCTTTTGTTCCGGATATGGAATAGAGTTTCCATTTTCATCTTTTTGCCAGTAATATGGATTTCTGCTGAAGACCAGGCGTTGAGATGGAATATACTCTGTAATATACCACATTCCGCAGGATGGTAATTCCTTTGGATCTTTATCTACACTGAACAATGCCTTTATTCCGTCTGCCCCACCTTCTTCTTTTGCAGGTTTGAAAATGAAGGAAGGACAGAGTTCCATATTAGTTGCAATTAATGGATCTGCTATGATTCTTGGAAAAACAAAATCAAAATTTTTATCATCAATTTTTATACAATCAACATGTGCTTCGGAACCATCTTCCATTACAATCCATTGGGAACCGTAGCCGCTTGAGCCCATTGTCGGGTCTCCGTCTATTTCGTTATACCAGAAAACAAAATCGTCTGAAGTAACAGGAACCTTTTTATCTGAACCATACCAGGTCCAGTACAAATCGTCTCGAATTGTATAATGAACTGTAAGTGTATTTTTTTCTTCATCCGTTTCAATTGTATAAGAGGCGGCCTGTGGCTTCCATTTGTGCTGGTATCTGTCGTAATCAATAAGATATTCAAGGGTCATGCTAACAATAGAAGCACTTGTTCCGTCGCGATCGGCAATAAGTTGATTAAAAGTTTTTGGGTCAGAAAGAATTGTATCATACCAGATTCCTCCGACATTTCCTGCTTTATAGTTTCCACCTGTCCAGGGTTTTGAAAGTGTTTGCTGAATCAAAGCATCATTAAGATTTTGGGAATGTAATTCGATTTCTTCCAGTGTCATTTCCGGAAGTTTAGTACAGGATGCGAACAAAAGGCAAAAAATGCCGATTGAAACGCCTATTTTTTTTGATTTCATAAAATTTCCACCCATATCTATTTTACAATACTAAGATGGATTTTTAAAGTTGAAATTGAAATATAAGAAAAATATATTATGTAAAACTAACCTTTTAAGCCACCGGTGCTTACGCCGTTTACAATGTATCTTCGTGTAAGGATAAAAAGAATAATCATTGGCAGGACGACTATTGTTGAGGCTGCCATTAAGTATTCTGAATAACTTGCGGCTTCGGTTGTGAAAACCTGAAGGCCGTAAGGCAAAGTTCTGGATTTAGCGTCTGATGTAACGTACAGTGGCCACATAAAGCTGTTCCATGAAGAAAGAGCATTCAAAAGAATTATTGTAAAAAGTGATGGTTTTGCAATCGGCACCATAATGCGCCAGAGATACATCCAGTTTGATGCTCCGTCTATGCGGGCTGAATAATACAGGCTGTCAGAAATTGTGTCGAAAAAGTTTTTCAGAATATAAGTATAAAAAATGCTTGAAATAAAAGGCATTACAAGGGCTGGAATTGTGTTGTAGAGCTTGAGCTTTACGATAGTCGTATAGTTAGTGATGATTAACATTTCAAAAGGAATCATCATCAGGCTTAGCAGAATGGAAAAGATAAGACTTCGGCCAGGGAACTTCATTTTTGAAAATGCAAAGGCTCCGAGAATTGTTGTAGTGGTTGTTGTGAGAACAGAAAGCACCATTACAATAACTGAGTTTATGAAATATTTTCCAAAGGGAGCCATTGAAAAGGCTTCACGGTAATTTACAAAAGAAAAACTTGCCGGCCAAAACTTTGGCGGGAACATGATTGCTTCTGCATGAGTCTTGAAGGAAGTTAGAATCATCCAGATAAATGGGAAAATCATGAGAAGGGAGCCGAGAATGAGGAAGAGGTATACTGGTGTTTTTCGAAGGATTTCGCGCCAGTCTTGTTTCGTGCCAGAATTGATTTTTTTCATTTGAGCCCCTTCCTTCCCATTCGCTTTTTGAGATAAAGCTCAAGCAGGGTTACGGCAAAAATACAGAGGAAAAGAATAACAGCAGCGGCGGCGGCATAGCCGTACTTGCGTTTTTCCATCATTGCATATCTGATGTAATAAACGACTGTATACAAATTATAATAAGGTCCAGGTTTGCCGTAGAAAAGCGGATAAAGCTCGCTGAAAACTTTAAAGCAGCTTATTGTATTTACAATACAAACCAGAAAAATTGTTGGTGACAAAAGCGGAACTGTAATGCGGAAAAAAATCCGCATCGGTTTTGCTCCGTCTACGCGGGCAACTGTATAATAAGTTTCATTAATATTCTGCATGCCTGAAAGCAGAATGATGATTGTAAAAGGCAGAATATTCCAGGTGCCGAATATGATAAGAGCAAGCAGTGACCAGCGTGATTCAGTCACCCAGCCGATTTTTTCAATTCCGAATTTTGAAAGCAGCCAGTTGATAATTCCGTACTGCTGGTTATACATAAGACGCCAGATAAGACCAACGGCTGTTACGGAAGTTACCATTGGTAAAAAGAAGGCTGTCTGAAAAATTGCACTGCCCTTCACTTTTTTATTCAAAAGATTTGCAAAGAAAAGCGCAATTGCTGTACTTACAGGAACCACAAATAAAACGTAAAGGGCTGTGTTTTTTAAGCCTGATGTAAACTTGTCGTCTGTTAATACGTATTTATAATTTTCGAAATTAAGGGCTTTGAAGGTGCCGCGAAGATAACTGTAGTTTTCTTTAAAAGAAATTGTAAAAACGTTGATTACTGGGTAAAGAGTAAAAACGATTATAAAAATCAGAAAAGGAGAAAGATAAAGCCAGGGCTCTATTTTTGAAAAAAACTCACGACGTTTTGGGGAAAAACTCAAGACAATCTCCTGCCTTCTTTATCAAAAGTGAAGACGCCTTTTTTCTTTAAGCTCACTTTTATTTTGGAACCGCAGGCCAATGCAGAATCTTCCAGATTCAAAATAGCGCGTACTGTTTTTCCAAGATATGTCATTGTAACAATCTGGTCTTTTCCCATTTCGCTGATGAATTGGATTTCTGCTTCAGTGCCATTCTCGTCCAGAGTAAAGGCTTCAGGGCGGATGGCAAGAGTTTTATCTTCCTGAATTATTTTATTAGCCGGAGGATTTCCTAAAAACTCAGCAACAAAAAGTGAGTTCGGGTTCACGTACAATTCCTGACAAAGCCCGCTTTGAATCAAAAGCCCGTCCTTCATCAAAAGAATTGAATCAGAAATAGACATTGCCTCTTCCTGATCGTGAGTTACAAAAACAGTAGTGACACCCGTCTCCTTCTGAATGCGGCGGATTTCTTCGCGCATTTCGAGTCGGAGTCTGGCGTCAAGATTTGAAAGCGGCTCGTCCATCAAAAGCAGCTGGGGCTTTTTTACCATTGCACGGGCAATAGCAACTCTCTGCTGCTGACCACCGCTTAGTTCTGAAGGATAACGGCGCAAAAGATTATCAACGTGAACCAGCTTTGCAATTTCCTCTACCCTTGCCTTGCGTTCATCCTTTTTCACTTTTAAAACTTCAAGTGGAAAAGCAATGTTTTGGGCAACTGTCATGTGAGGATAAAGAGCATAGTTTTGAAATACCATGCCGATATTTCTCTGATCCGGAGGAAGCTTTGTTACATCTTTATCATCAAAATAAATCTTGCCTTCAGTAACAGGAATAATTCCGCAAAGCATATTGAGCAGAGTTGATTTTCCGCAGCCCGAAGGACCGAGCAGACAAATCAGATGCCCGTCTTCAAGCTCTGCGGAAAAATTGCTTACCGCTGTGGTATTACCAAACTTTTTTGTTACGTTATCGATTCGAACTCGCATTATCTTCCGTTCAAAGCATCGTTACACTGCTTTTCAATTGCAGCAACGGCTTCCTTAGCTGTCATCTTACCATCAACTACATAGTTCAAGTATTCTTCAAGAATCTTACGAACAGCAGCAGAACCGGTTACGTTAGGGAATGAACCTGAAACAGCCATGTTAGCCTGAACATAAGGCAAAGCAGAAGTTGCAGGAAGACTCTTAAGATAAACAACATATTCAGGATAATCAGCTGAAGTACCATAAGGACAAAGTGCAGAGTTTGCAATTGCCCACTTTGCAGCGTTTTCACGGTTGAGGAAAAACTTAACGAATTCGTAAGCACCTTCATCAACGGCATCATTTCTGTGAAGGAAGATTGGACCACGGTTCCATGCAGTATAGAAATCACCTGCAATCCACTTAGCCATTCCAAGTTCGCCCTTACCTTCTACCATCTGAATGTACTGGTCATTTACACAAGAACCAGAGAAAGAAGCGATATCACCATTAGCCAAATCCTCAGAAGAATAGCGGCCGATTGTATTGAATGAGAAGTAACCTTTTTTACAGTTATCAGCATACCACTGATAGATTTCTTCAAGTTTTGGACCACAGAAAGTTACGCGTTTGTTTGCAACGTCAATGTAGCCAAGACCGTTATGCATAATCAGTTCCTGAATATTGTCTACAAGACCATCTGAATGGAAACCTGGAATACCCTTCTTTTCATAAATTGTCTTAGAAACAGAAACAAGTTCATCCCAGTTGGTTGGAGGATTAAGTCCAAGTTCATCAAAAATTGTTTTATTATAGAAAAAAACAGGACCTGTTGTACAACCTGGAAGGTAGTAGATTCCACCGTCTTCAAAGCCAAGAACATCTGTCTTCATTGCTTCTGGCAAAGAGTCAATAATGTTCTGCATTGTCTTGTCGCCTTTCTTAAGATCCTTTTTAATATATTTACGGATATCAATTGCAAGACCTTCGTTAGCATAGTCTACGGCTGTTGTACCATAATTGAAAATGATGCTAGGTCCAATTCCGTTTGCAACAGCATTGTAAACAGTATCAGCAAAGCCTGCATAATCCTGATTTTTTACTTCTACCTTGTATTTTGTCTGACTTGCATTAAAGCGGTCTGCAGCGTCATTGAGGGCTGCGGCCTGCTTACCATTGTAAGTGTGCCAGATTTCAACAGTTGTAATTTTGTTTTTTGATTTTTTAGCACCGGCTGCAAATACAAGACCAGATACCATTACCATTGAAAGTAAGAGAGTTGTAATTTTTTTCATTGAGATACTCCTGAGTCCGCGTTTTGCGGAAATAATGTCATCCTCGGGCTTGACCCGGGGATCTGATTCGCGTTGCCGTCGTGAGGCAGGGAAAGTGATGTGGAGTTCATCACTGCGGGATGTGCTATATTAACATTTATCAATTAATTGTTCAATTAAAAGACAGTTATAATTTTATATAAAACTAAATTATAAGGGCGTTACCTGCGATAAAATCGCAGGTCGCTACGTTACGGGTTCCGCTATCGCTCTAGCCGCTTCCCTCGCTTCGCTCAGTCCAGTGGCCGCTTCGCGCCCTTCACATCGCTAACGCCTGTTCATAACACAATTTTATTTCCATAT
>CAMNIU010000213.1 GCA_946540605.1 uncultured Treponema sp. | reverse complement strand
ATGTTCTGCGCAAATAAAACAGTTGAAACAAAAAGTGCGCAAAAAGAAATAAGAAGCTTTTTCATATCATTGTATTATATAAAGAAAACACGATATTGTCTATTTGAAAAGAAAATATGAAAATTTAGAAGAAAAAAAGTTAATTAAAAAATCTGACGGGCGGAACAGCGGCAGAAACAAGTCGCATCAGAACGTCTTTGGCGCTTAGCCATAAAAAGAATCCGAGGATTTTCGGAACGAAAACCGCAGGATTCTTTCACAAAAACGGCTCTGCCAGCGACTTGTTTATGACGCAGCGGAAGCCCGTCAGATTTTTTAAGATTTCTTATCTTATTCTGCTCAGCCCGTCAGATTGTTTTTACTCCTCAGATTTCTTAGTACGACGTGTACGTGTTTTCTTTTCTATTGTTTTCTCGGTTTCTTCAGATTTTTTTTCATCCGAAACTTCTTTTTTACCCGCAGATTCTGTGAGTTCTGCACAGTGCTGTTCGCCTTTTACAATTTCGTAGAACTCTTTACCGTCCATAGTTTCTACTTCAACAAGACGGTTGGCAATGTAGTCCAGAAGCTCCTTGTGCTTGCTAAGGAGTTTTACAACATAATCGTAACGCTCGTTCATTATGCGGGCGATTTCTTCATCTATATAATTCTGAGATTCTTCTGAGAACTCGCGGATCAGGTTTGCATCTCCTCCACGGTTACCAAGCACGCCGCGGCCAAGGGTCATGTTCTTGAACTTGTCTGACATACCAAAGTCGGTAATCATACGCTTTATAATGTCTGTTGCGCGGGCAATATCATTTGATGCACCTGTAGAAATGTCGCCAAGAATAACCTGTTCTGCAGCACGACCTCCAAGCAGGCTGTCTACTTCATCAATCATATCTTTTCGTGTCTGAATGAACTTTTCTTCACCTTCTTCGCGATACTGTGTAAAGCCGCCAACTCCGTGGCTTCGAGGAACAACTGTAATCTTATTTACAGGCTCATGATCCGGATTGAAAGCCGCAACAAGTGCGTGACCTGTCTCGTGTACAGAAACAAGACGCATCTGTTTTTTGTTGTCCTTGCGGCTCTTCTTTTTAAGACCAATGCTTACCTTATCAATTGCATCGTTGAAATCTTCCATTGTTACTTTCTTGCGACCATTACGAACTGCAAGAAGTGCTGCTTCGTTTACAACGTTTGCCAGGTCTGCACCTGCAAAGCCAGTTGTTCCGTGAGCAATTGATTCAAAATCAACGTCTTTATCGAGTTTTACATTCTTTGCGTGAATACGGAGAATCTCTTCTCGGCCTTTTACATCAGGCTTTTCTACCGGAACCTGGCGGTCAAAACGTCCAGGACGAAGAATTGCAGGGTCAAGAACGTCTACACGGTTTGTTGCAGCAAGTACAATCAAACCTTTTTCGTTATCAAAACCATCCATCTCAACAAGGAGCTGGTTCAAAGTCTGTTCGCGTTCATCGTTGCTGCTGAATCCGTTTGCACGGCTCTTTGCAAGCGCATCAATTTCATCAATAAAAATAATACATGGAGCTTTTTCGCGGGCCTGTTTAAACAAATCGCGAACACGGCTTGCACCAACACCAACAAACATTTCTACGAAGTCTGAACCAGAAATGCTGAAGAATGGTACACCTGCTTCACCAGCTACTGCACGGGCAAGAAGGGTTTTTCCTGTTCCTGGGTCACCTACAAGGAGAACACCCTTTGGAATCTTACCACCAATATCTGTGTACTTTTTAGGAGACTTAAGGAAATCTACAACTTCTACAAGTTCTTCCTTAGCTTCATCAACACCCGCAACATCAGCAAAGCGGGTTTTTATCTTACCCTCTTCCACAACCTTTGCGCGGGAATTACCAACACTAAAGATACTGCCAATTCCGCCACCACCGGAACCGCCTCCCATCTTTCTAAAGAGGAAGAAATACATGAGGAAAATCAAACCAAATGGTACAATCAGATTCAAAAGAAGCTGAAGGAACCAGTTATTCTGCTTTGCGGCAAATTTATAGTGAATATTATTATGCTCAAGAAAATCCAGAAAGCTCTGAGTCAGCACAGCTGCTGTTTTATACTGAGTTACAGACTTTGAAGATGGAACATTAAAGAGTTTTAAGCCCTTACCACCACCAGCTTCGTTTTCCAAAACTTTACCATAGCCAATAAAATAACTATCGCTTATTACAACAGATTTTATCTCGCCAGTTTCAATTTTTTCTTTAAAATCAGAAAAATCAATCAAATCTTCTGATTTAGGAAAAAGGAAGAATTCTGCCATTGCAACTGCAAACAAGGTTATGAGTAGAATCGGCCAAAAAGGAAACTTCTTTTTTCCATTATTCTTATTTTTCTTGTTTTTATCATTCTCATCCTGAGAGCCAGGAAATTTAAAGAACTTATACGGATCATTATCGTCGTTCTGAGGTTTGTTTTCGTTGTTCTGATCTTCTGCCATTGCTGTTTCCTAAGTTTTTCGTTACTATATCGCGTACTGCTACTTTTAATATAGTAAAGATATTGAAAATATTCCACTAAATTCGACTTTCATAAGAATCTGCTTAGAAAAAAAATCAAAAAATAACAAAAATACTGCTAAAGTTAATTTTTCAAAGTCCGAAAATCAGAGAAGAATACCCGTATTATGTGCGGATTTTCGTAAATTCAAGGAGGAAAGCAATGGCTTACCAGAACGCTTATGCTGCATATCAGAAAACAAATGTAAATACTGCGAGTCAGGGAAGACTGGTTGTTTTACTTTATGAAGGTGCTGTAAAGCATCTTAAAGCGGCTCTTAATCTGTTTGATATGAATGACAAATTAAAGGCCGGTGATATTGAGCAGTTTGGTATTCATCTTCAGAAGACACAGGCGATTATTACTGAGCTTCAGGTTTCGCTTGATATGGAAAAGGGCGGAGATATTGCCCGAAACCTTATGTCTTTGTATGTATACTTTAATGAAGAACTGATGGATGCAACCATCAGCCACAATAAACAGAAAATTGAGTTTGTACTCAGCAAGGTTGATGAACTTGCTGATACCTGGAGAAGTATTGCAAACAGTACAGCAAATGCTCCGGCAGCAAAAGTACAGAGTGCATTGAATATTCAGGGGTAAGCCTATAATCGAAAATCCGTTAAAAAACGAGCCGGCAGGGTCGTTTTAGGATTATCGAAAGAACGGCTCAGAGGCAAGCTGTGCTTGCCGACTTAATAGGGAGGATTTGGATGTCTAATATCACACAGGAAGAATTGAACGAGCGAGTTGCTCTTTTGCGCCGCTTTAGAAGTCTTTTGGAAGAACAGCGTGGGAAATTCCGCGAATATCTTACTGTTCTCGAAAAACAGCAGGATTCCATCACTTCAGAAAATCCGGAAAATCTTCTTGCTCACACAGAGCTTGAACAGCAGGTTGTAAAGAGCATTGCAAACCTCCAGAAAGTGATTGTGCCTATGTCTAAGATGTATTCAGCAGTGGGAAACAAAACACCTGCCGCAGAAGACGCTGAAATCACAAAGATTCAGAATGATTTGTCTGATTTGCAGGATAAGGTACTCAAGCAGAATGCAATAAACCGCGATTTGCTCAGAGTTCATATTGAACAGCTGCGCAGTCAGATTGCCAATTTTAAGAATCCTTATAAAAACAACCGCAGTGTGTATGCTAATGTACACGCGCAAGCCGTTGCCACTATGGTACAAGTAGAAGTATAGAAAAATGATACGCTAAAATAAAAAAAAAGGGTTTGCACTACGCTCTGTAGTGTACTGCAGCCAGCTTGACTGGCTGTCAGTATAGATACAGCGTGTAGGGCAAACCCTTTTTTTATTTTGGAAGTTTCTTTTATTTAATCTTCCAGTGCCTTATTGTAACCTTCTACCTGCTTAAGGATATCTTCCATTGTTTTGCCGTCGCGGCCGCGATTGCTGCGGAATGGATTACTTAGAATCATTCCAAGCATTCCTTCTTTAGGGAATGGGAACTTTTTCTCAAACTCTTCATCTGTCATATCATCAAGGAACTTGCGGGCCTTCATATAATCATCATGAATCAGAGCTGCCATTTCGCGGTTACGAAGCATATCGCCCATTGTTGTTTGAGGGGTGATTGTAAACGCCTTTTTTGCTGATGAAGTAACATCAACTTCGGCAGTAAGGCGGATATCACGGCTTGAAGCACCTACAGAAATTACATAAGTTCCGCTTGGAGCGTACCAGTCGCCAGTGTCGGTATTCCAGTAAGCAAAGGAACGGCGGTCCAGTTTAAAGGTAACTTCTTTTGATTCACCAGGGCGCAGGCTTACCTTTTCAAAGCCCTTGAGTTCCTTTTCCGGACGGATTTCTACACCAGTTTTATCGCTTACATAAAGCTGAAGAATTTCTTTTCCTTCGAGGGAACCTGTATTTTTAACGGCTACGCTTACCTCTACCCCATCACTGTCCTTAAAGGCAGTTTTTGAAAGCTTGAGATTTGAATATTCAAAGCTTGTATAACTGAGTCCGTGTCCAAAAGGGAATAAAACAGGCATTTTTCGGCTGTCATACCAGCGGTAACCAACAAAGATTCCTTCTGTGTAATGGCAGGTGCGGCCATTTCCAGGGAATGTTAAATAACATGGAGTATCTTCCAGGCGAAGCGGGAAAGTTTCTGCAAGTTTTCCGCTAGGATTTGCCTTTCCAAAAAGAAGATTGATTTGCGCAGTACCGATGTTTTCGCCACCTAAATAGCATTCAAGAATTGCAGCAATCTTGTCTACCCAAGGCATTGTAACCGGAGCGCCGTTATGAAGCACAACAACAATGCGTTTATTAACTGCGGCAAGCTTTTCAATCAGTTCATTCTGAACATCTGGCATATCAAGGCTTGTGCGGTCTGCACCTTCTGATTCAAAGCTTTCCGGGAGGCCTGCAAAAACTACTACGGTGTCGGCTTCGCGGGCTGCCTGTTCGGCTTCTGAAGTGAGGGCTGGGCTTGTAGTTACAAAATCATCATTGTAGCCCTTTACATATTTTACTTTGAGGCCGGCTTCGCGGGCTGCATCTACTGCGCTTGTCATTTTGTAGCATTTTATTTTTGAGCTTCCGCCTCCACCATAACGTGGATTTTCTGCAAAGCAGCCAACGAAGAGGATTTTTTCTGTAGGAGCTTTAAGAGGAAGTACTGAATCATCATTCTTAAGAAGTACGCAGGATTCTTCTGCAATTTTAGCTGATGCGGCGTGATCTTTTTCCATATCAAACTCGCCAGACTGCTTGTGTTCTGCATAGTTTAGAACCATTTCGAGCACGTGAGAAACTGACTCATCGAGTTCTTCCATAGTGAGCTTACCAGATTTTACAGCTTCAACAATGTCCTTGTCTGTGTGGCCACCTGAATATGGCATTTCAAGGTTGAGGTCTGCCTTTATTCCCTTTACACGGTCGTAAACTGCACCCCAGTCGGAAACCACCATTCCCTTATAGCCCCACTCGTCGCGGAGCAAGTCTTTGAGCAGCCATTTATTCTGGCTTGAAAGTTCTCCGTTGATTGCGTTATAAGAGCACATAATTGTTGTAGGAGATGATTTTTTTACACAGGTTTCAAAACCTGGAAGATAGATTTCGCGAAGTGTGCGTTCATCAACTTCTTCACTAACAGAAAAGCGGTTTGTCTCCTGATTGTTTGCGGCAAAGTGTTTTACCGAAGTTCCAACGTTCTTTGACTGAACTCCGCTGATGTAAGCAGCACCTAGTTCTCCCGAAACATAAGGGTCCTCGCTAAGATATTCGAAGTTTCGTCCACAAAGCGGCGAACGTTTAATATTGATTGCAGGGCCGAGTACTGTTGAAACATTATAGTTATTTGCTTCTTCGCCGAGAATCTCGCCAAGATGACGAAGCAGGCTGCGGTCAAAGCTGGAAGCGGTTGCACAACCAGACGGAAAACTTACTGCCGGGCGGGAATCGTTTTCATCTACCCCATTATCAAACTGGGTACGCAGACCGCTTGGACCATCACTTACCATAACGGATGGGATGCCGAGTCTTTCTACCGGCTTTGTACGCCAGAAATCTTTACCGGAACAAAGGCCGGCCTTTTCTTCAAGAGTGAGTTTTGATAAAAGTTCTTTAATTTTATTGTCCATAGACTATATTTTATCATGACAATACTAAGGATTCAAATATATAAAAATCGTCAGTAATTGTACAAAAATAGTTCTATTGACCAGCTTTACCCATAACTCGTGATTCAATTTCTTCTTCAACATCGTCGGGAAGGAGTTCAAAGAAGTCATAACCAGTGATTTCTTCTATATAATTTACAGAGCAAACATACTGCTGCCAGCTGCCGTTTTTGCCGCAGCCTTTTTCGTTGGGAACGTTTACGGCAATAATTTCGCAGGCGCCTTCACTAACAATTCTTTCAAAATCATTCTCACCTTCCGGCATAAAAAGAATGATTTTCCAGGTGTGAGAGGGCACGGTAATTGCAAGTTCAGTTCCATCCTTCAGTTTAACAGGAATCTCTTCAAAATAGCCCTTATCACCGGTGCCCCCCCTGCCAAAAGGACCTGCAAAAATATAGGCTTCTTTTCCGGCAAGCACAAGCTCTCTTTCGTATTTTTCCAGTGCTACCCAGACAATTCGGTTATTATCCGGCGACTGAGGCACCATATTTGTCATAAGAAAGGTCATACTATTGTCTTGAGAAGTAGCAGTGCGGTCTGCAGAAGGACAAATGTGCCCGCGGTCAAAACCATAATAAGTAAACTTATAATCATTTTTGCGGACTGCATACCAGCCTTCCGGCAATTCTGTATCCGGACGAAAGGAATCTGAACGGTCGGCTTCTCCCAAATCAGCAATTCCCAAATGCCAGGCCACCCAGTTTGGATTCAAAGATTCTTTATTGTAGCTGATTGTAAACTGAGGCTTTTCCATCAGATAATTCTGAGAAACCAATTCAAACTTCAGCTCATCTTCACTATCAAGAATATTGGATGCATCAGAAGGATTTCCCCAGTAAAGAGGAGAATTTTCAGAATGACCTTCATCCAGTTCTGGAGCTGACGATTCTCCCCATAGATTTGAAAATACAAAAAGGGAAATAAGCAGATATAATATTTTTTTCATCTGGTATTTATTGTAGCGAAAATTCCTTTTTTGATATATATTTTATAGAGGAGAAGTTATATAAAAATGGTTTCAGCGCTTGGCCACTCGCTAATCAATAAAGTAAAAGAATTTCTTTACATGACTGGTTATCTTGGAAAATTGATAGCCGCTTCTTTTTTATTTGCCAAGCGCGGTAAAACTGCCCGTAAAATCCTTACAATGCAGCTTCTTTTTACTTACGTTGAAGCTCTGCCAATCTGCTGTTTTCTTGCAGCCGGAATCGGATCTTCAGTTTTTATGATTGGTAACTCTTTTCTTACAGCTTTAGGACAGGGAAAGCTTAAATATGATTTACTTGTTCTCTTAATAATGCGTGAGCTCGGACCTATTCTAATTGCATTTATTGTAACAGCCCGCTCTGCAACTGCAATTGCAACAGAAATAAGTACTATGGTGGTAAGGCACGAAATTGAAGCTTATATTTCCATAGGTATTGATCCTATAAGTCATATTGCAGCTCCGCGTTTTCTTGGAGTAACCTTTTCGTTATTTTTTTTGAATATTTATTTTTCGCTTTTCGGACTAATCTGCCCTGCACTAATAATTCAGTTTATTTCAACTACAAGCATTTCAGATTATATGATGAATCTTTTTCTTTCCCTGGATTTAAAAATCATTTTGATTTCAATTTTGAAAAGTCTTGTTTTTGGAATGATAATTTCGGGTTCGGCGACCCTTTATGGATTCAACGCAGGTCGTGCTTCAACTGAAATTCCGCTGGCTGGTCTTAGAGCTGTAAGTAAGGCCTTTCTTTACATCATCATAGCAGACGTTTTCATAACGGTTCTGTCATACATGCTTTAGGACGAGGGAAATCAGATGGTTATTCTAAAGATGATTCAGGTTTGCTATGAAGACAATGAGCACAAAATCATAAATAATATTTCCCACTACATTGAAAAAAGCTCCGTTACTGTCTTTTTGGGAAAACCCGGAAGCGGAAAATCAACTGCACTAAAACTTCTCGCAGGCTTAATTCCTCCAAGTTCTGGTACAATAACCTTTGAAGACAAAGACATTCATTCAATGAACCGCAAGCAAAATCTTGATTTTAGAAAAAGAACAGCCTTTATGTTTCAGGATTCAGCACTTTGGGCAAATCAGGATATCTATCATAATCTGGACCTGCCGCTTCAACTTCACTTTCCACAGATGAGCGTAAAAGAGCGTAAAGAACGAATTAGAAAATATACTGAACTTGTAGAATTTACAAAACCTCTTTCACAAAGACCCGCAGTACTTTCCATTGGAGAGCAAAAGAAAATCAGCTTTGCACGAGCCCTTATCTGCGAGCCTGAAGTGCTTTTTTTAGACGAACCTACAGAATCAATTGATGATAAAACAGAAGATCTTTTTATTTCTATTCTTAAAAACTTTATTGCTGAAAATAAAACAGTTGTATTTGTTAGTCACGACAACTATTTAATCAACTCTATTCTCTGTGATAAAATATATTTTGAAGATGGTGAAATTAAAGGTAAGATTCTTCTTGATGATATAAACCAGATGGATGATTACTATGAAGGTGATTTATGAAATTTAAAATTAAGTATGCAGATCAGATAGTAGGAATTCTTAGCCTTATTGCAATCATTGCATTAATTTTCATTATCTTTTTGATTGGCTCTACCCAAAAGTGGTTTGTTCCAAAACACAATTATTATACAATCATTTCGTCAGCCTCAAATATCAGTGATGGAAAACCTGTCACTTACAAGGGGTTCGAAATTGGAAAGATTAAAAATTTTTCTTTAGATGAAAGCGACAGAGTCGTTGTAAATTTCTATATTACAGATGACTATAAAAATAAAATTGTCAAAAACTCAATCATAGAAATTCTTACAAGTCCATTAGGGTCTTCTGTAGTTTTTTACCCGGGAAACAGTACAGAATTTCTTGCAGAAAATTCATTTGTCCCAGAGCGTGCAAGTGATGAAGCAAAAGCCCTTATAAAAGAAGGCGCAGTTAGTGTGGTTGAACAGACAGATTCCATTAATACTATTCTTGCTCTGGCAACTACCCTTGTTAGTGATATAGATACTCTTGTAAAACAGTTGAATGTTGCACTTGAAGGTAACGAGGATACACCACTTTCAAATACAATTAAACAGATTAATGGTATTCTCACAAATCTTAATGACCTGACCTCTGACACTTCTGGCTTAGTTCCAAAACTCCTGGAAGATAAAAACTCTCAAGGCTCAATTGCAAATGTTCTTTTACAGCTTGATTCAACCATGGGCGATATCAACGGAATTACAACTTCTCTTGAAGGAGAAATGCCGGGCATCTCCCTTCTTATTTCTCAGGTTCAAACTCTGTTAAAGCAGATGCAGGACGTAATGGAAGGACTTAAAAATAATCCGCTTTTGAAAAATGGAATTTCTGAAAAACCAGAAAAAGAAAGCGCAACTCCAAAGCTCAGAGAGGATAATTTCTAATGAAAAAAAGTTTTGTATCAGCTGTTATAATTTCTGTATTGTTGATTTTTTTAAGCACGGGATGTTCATCCGGGCCTAAGCGGCAGATGTATATAAATACAATTCATAATTCCTGCGTGGACTCTATTGAAGCAGCAAATGCCTGTATATTAAACGGTAATTATTCTCAGGCAGAAGAACTTTTAATAAAGGCAAGAACACAAGCCGTTTCAATTGATAATTATGATTTGTTGCTTTCCGTGTCACTAACGCACGTTAGTTTGTATCTTTCTTATAACCCGCCTTTAATTGAAAAAGCAAAGTTCTATCTTGAACAGGCTAACCACCTAGTAGGTCAGACTAACAAAATCGAAGAAAGTGAACTGCTATGCGCAATGTCAGAAGCACGAATTCTCATTGCAGAAAATCAAGTTCAGAACAATTTCAAAACAATTGTAGATAAAATGGATGATGCTAAAAAGGTATTTAAGAACAAACCTTATAACCATGCACAGTGCGACAGCATTTTAGGAGATGTATACAGACTTTCCGGAAATTATAAAGAAGCTGATAAAGTCTACAACGAAGCGGCAAAACTTTTTACAGACAACAGATATCTTTCAGAAATTGGAATTACCTGGTATAAAATTGCACAGAATCATTCACAGTCTGGAAATATAAAAAAGGCCCTCGAAGCATTAAACACAGCAATTTACTACGACCGTTGTGCCGAAAATTCTATGGCCCTTGGAGCAGATTATTATATAAAGGCAGTAATTCTTTTAAAGGGTTCCCCATCTGATGCAAATAAAAATGAAGCAAAAAAATCTCTGAAACATTCTGCAGAGATATACAATGCAGCAAACAGAAGCGAACTTGCAGAAAAAAGTCTTGAACTGCTTAAAACCTTAGAGTAAACTGTCTCTCTGTTGATTTTTGGAGTACATTTTGAATATTCTTTCTATAAATAATCTGGCTAAAATTGGCCGTGAAAAACCACTATTTACACAGGTATCATTTGGGATTCAGGAAGGCGAAAAAGCAGCCTTGATTGGTCGAAATGGAACAGGTAAGTCTACCCTGCTCGCAACTATTGCAGGTGTATTACAACCAGATGAAGGTACTGTTGTTATCAATAAAGAAGCTGGAGTTTCTTACCTTCCGCAAACTCCTTCTTTTAATCCGGAAGATACAATTCGCGAACATATTTTTAAGAATAATTCTCCTAAGCTTGCAGTAATACGCGACTATGAAGAAATCTGTGAGGAAATGTCTACCCGCGAATCTCAGTCAGATGGTCTTCAACATCGATACGAAGATATCATGCACAAAATGGATACCGGTGACCTTTGGAATTATGAAGCACAGATTAGTTCTATTTTAAGCACTCTCGGAATTACAGATATGACCCGCCGCATGGGAACACTTAGTGGTGGCATGTGCAAAAAAGTTGCGCTGGCACAAGTTCTTGTAGAAGACACAAAATTACTTTTGTTAGACGAGCCTACCAACCATCTGGACATTACCACAATTTTCTGGCTGCAAAATTATCTGCACGATACAAAGCGTTCTGTACTTATGGTTACTCATGACCGCTGGTTTCTGGATGCAGTTTGTACAAACATTTATGAACTTGCACGAAATCAGTTGAAGCTCTATGAAGGTAACTACAGTCAGTATCTTGAAAAAAAGGAAACTGAAGCTGAGATTGAAGCAAACACTGAACGAAGAATTGAGTCCGTGTTACGCTTTGAGCGCGAATGGCTGCTTAGGGGGCCATGTGCACGCGGCACAAAAATAAAAGCCCGTATTCAGCGCGACGAGCAGCTTATTAACCGCGAAAAGTTTCAGGCAGACAAGGGCTTTACTTTTGAAGTAAAGGGAAAAAGACTCGGTGGTAAGGTTCTTGAACTTCATAATATTTCGAAAAATTATCCTAAGGGATATGTGGGAAGTCAGGATGGGGAAAGCCTTCCCCTCGCTTCAGCCACTACCGTGTCTTCCACTCCCCCTTCTAACGGGGGACACCCCCGTAACGCCCCCGACTACGTACCGGTTATTAAAAACTTCTCCTACGTTTTTACAAAAGGCCAGAAGATTGGAATCTTTGGCGACAATGGTTCTGGAAAATCTACTTTCTTAAATATTATAACCGGCAAGCTTGCACCAGACAGCGGAACTATTGATATTGGCGTAAACACAAAATTTGGTTATTACACACAGAATCCTGTGTTTGCAGACACTAACTTAACAGTACTTGAATACATAAAAGAAACCGCAGAACATATGACTCTTAACAACGGTAAAAAAGAAGTTAGTGCCACTAAGTTTCTCGAAGAATTCGGTTTTGAAGGAAAGATTCAGCATTCGCCTGTGAGTACCTTGAGTGGCGGCGAGCGCAAACGATTGTATCTTGTACGATTACTGTTAGAGAATCCTAACTTTTTGGTGTTAGACGAGCCTACCAATGACTTTGACATTTTTACAATGAACATTCTTGAACAGTTCCTTGAAAACTACGAAGGCTGTCTTCTGCTCGTAAGTCACGACCGTTATTTTATGGATAAAACAGTAGACAGTCTTTTTATTATGGAAGAAAACGGTGACATAAGCGGATTCGTAGGAAAGTGTTCTGAATATATTGAGTATCGAGAAGAAGAAAAAAAATCTCAGCAAATAACATCCTCCAGCAACAACACGTCATCCTCAGACTTGACCGGAGGATCCCCCTCAAAAGATTGTCGGACCAAGCCCGACAATGACACGACGCGCAAGAAACTTTCCTTTAAGGAACAAAAAGAATTTGAACAACTCAACGAAGAAATCCCGGCACTTGAAGCAGAACAGAAAGAACTTGAGCCAAAGATGGCCTCTGCTGATTTTGAAGAAGTGCGCAAGGCCGGTGAACGCTATAAGGAAATAGAAGCCCTGCTCGAAGAAAAATATCCGCGCTGGGAAGAACTGGCAGAACGTGCTTAGCACTCCGCAGCGGCAGCTTTTACATCTTCCAGTGTAAACTCGGAACGACCAGACTGTCCTGCAAGCAAGGCAGCACTGTTCAGTACGCTTTCTATTTTTGCACAGGAATATCCGTTGAAAACCTTTGCAAGAGTTTCCGGTGAACATTCTGCGGCTGGCCGCTTTCCACGTGTATACATCTGAACCAGCTGACGACGTGCATTTTCATCAGGATATGGAACTGTAAGCTTTGCATCAAAACGGCCGGGTCTTATAAGGGCGGGGTCTAAGGCTTTAATGCTGTTAGTTGCCGCTATCACAAGCACACCGTTTGATGCTTCAAAGCCATCAAGTTCATTAAGCAAGGCAGTAACAATACGTGTATTTTCAGTTTCAATTGCAGAACCGCTGTAATTTCGCACTGTACCAATTCCATCAAACTCATCAATAAAAACAATACATGGGGCACGACGACGAGCCTTTTTAAAAAGCAGTTTTACCTTAAGAGGTCCAATCGCCATAAACATACTTTCAAAATCTGTAGCTTTTGCTGGAATAAAGTTTACTCTGGCCTCACCTGCAAGTGCCTTTGCAAAAAGAGTTTTACCATTTCCAGGTTCACCTTCCAGTAAAATTCCTTTTGGCATACGGATTCCACGTTTTGCGTACTCTGCAGGCTTTTTCATAATTTCCATTACCTGCACCATATCGCGCTTAAGTTTGTCCATACCTACAACATCATCAAACTTTACTCCGGTTTTGTGTACAACCTTAAAGGTGTTAGGACTTATAAACTTTCTAAAGGCAATAAAAATCACGCCAAAGAAAAACAGATAGAAGATCAAATCAAAAATCAAAGAAAGAATTTCAGTGCCGTCTTTTGCTACACTTACTGAAATCCCCCTCTTCATCAATTCTTCTGCAAGAACAGGAGACTGAGGATTATCAGTTACAAAGGAGTTTTTTGCAGAGCCATCTGCAGAAGTTTTTTCAAAGTAAATTTTCTCGCCTTCAAATTTAACGCTGCTTATTTCATCACGCTCAACACTCTGCCAGAATTCCTTATAGCTGATTTTTTCGCCACTACTTGCAAAATAATCCCATGAAAAATATGCGGCAACACACAATACTGCTACAATCAGAATTGCAAAAAATTTCTTATTGAGTCTCATATTTATAATTTATCTCTACATTAATCGTTTAGCTTCTGTTGTTGCTTCTCTTAACTCGACGGCAATTTCCCTTGTAATTTCACTTTCACGGGCACGCCACTTCCAGTTATGTCCAACAGAAGAAGGAGTGTTCATTCTGCTTCCAATTCCAAGACCAATCAAATCCTGCATTGTAAGAATACAGACAAAAGCCTTACTGCTTAGTGCAGCTTTCATCATTGCTTCACGCAATTGTGACTTATCCTTGAGATTGAAATATTCCATTGCATTTTGGATTTCCTGAGGATTTGCAGTTTCAACCCATCCATTAATCGGCTCATTATCATGAGAGCCAGTGTAAACAATACTGTTCACCGGATTATTTTCCGGAAGATATGAATTAGCCTTGTTTCCATCAAAAGCAAATTGTATGACTTTCATTCCAGGATAACCGCATTCTCGCAGCATCTTATGAACCTTTTCCGTCAAAAAGCCAAGATCTTCTGCAATTATAGGAATCTTCCCAAGTTCTTTTTCCAGCTCCTTGAATAATTTTGCACCTGGCCCTTTTCGCCATTTTCCTTTTTTTGCATCTGATGAACCATATTTAATAGTATAAAAGGATTCAAAACCACGGAAATGATCAATTCTAAGAATATCATAAATTTCAAGACTTGCTTTAATTCGCTGCTTCCACCATTTGTAACCAGTTGATTTTAACTTTCTCCAATTATAAACAGGATTTCCCCACAGCTGACCTAAATCAGTAAATGCATCTGGAGGACAACCTGCAACCTCTTTAGGAATTCCATTTTTGTGGAGTCGGAAATTTTCAGGGTGGGTCCAGACATCAGCACTGTCGGCTGCAACATAAATCGGGATATCACCTATTATGCTGATATCATTTTTTGCAGCATAAGCACGAAGTTCGCCCCACTGTTTAAAGAAGAAATACTGAAGCATCTTATAATATTCTATCCTGTGGCTGCATTTTTCTGTCCATGCCTCTACAGCCTGAGGCTTACGCATACGAATATCTTCTTCCCATTCAAGGAAGGCAATTCCATTGTGAGCATCTTTTATTGACATAAAGAGCGCATAATCATCAAGCCAGAAGGAATTCTTTTCACAAAAAGCTTTATAATCAGAAGGAATTTTCTTTTCAAAGTAATTCTGGATTTTTTCAAAAAGCTCATGTCGTTTGATATAAAGCATACCAAAATCAACACTTGTTTCATCCGAGCCCCAGTCGAGTCCTTCATAATCTGCCTTTGAAAGATATCCGTCCTTTTCGAGTAAATCAAAATCTATAAAATACGGATTTCCCGCAAAGGTAGAAAAACTCTGATATGGAGAATCTCCATAACTTGTAGGGCATACAGGAAGTATCTGCCAGTAAGTCTGTCCGGCTTCCCTTAAAAAATCTACAAACTTATATGCATTTTCACCAAGGGTACCAATTCCATAAGGACCTGGTAATGATGAAATGTGCATAAGCACGCCACAGCCTCGTTCTTTAAATCCTTTTCTTTCCATAATAAACATTATACAACACATTTTTGATTTTTTCACGCAAAGTCGATATAATCTTCTCACTATGTTTAAACCAGAATTAATTAATTCACTTAAAACTTACAATTCGAAAACTTTTGTAAGTGATCTTATTGCGGGTGTGATTGTTGGTATTGTTGCGCTTCCACTCGCCATTGCCTTTGCCATTGCTTCCGGTGTAAATCCTGCGGCCGGACTTTTTACAGCAATCATTGCAGGCTTTTGTATTTCTGCCTTTGGCGGAAGCCGCGTTCAGATTGGTGGCCCTACAGGTGCCTTTGCGGTAATTGTTTACGGCGTTGTTGCTCAGTACGGTTTGAGCGGACTTGCAACTGCCACTGTTATGGCCGGAATCATTTTGATTCTTCTTGGTGCCTTTAAGATGGGTGGTCTTGTAAAGTTTATTCCTTACACAATCGTTACAGGTTTTACTGCCGGTATTGCAGTAACTATTGCTACAGGCCAGATTGGAGATTTCTTTGGTCTCCGTCCTGATTTTTCTACTCCAATGATGATTCTTGGTGAAGAGTATTCAAAGATGCCAGGGGACTTCTTACCGAAGATTATTGTTTACGTTCGTTCGGCTGCTACAATCAACTGGTACTCTTTTGCTATGGCAGCTATCTGTCTTGCTTTCATTTTTATCTGGTCTAAGTTTATTAAAAAGATTCCGGGAAGTTTTGTTGTTATTATTGCTGCAACCATTGTAAGCATCATTCTTGAAAAAACTGCAGGTCTTCACACTGACACAATCGGTAAGTTTGCAGACGGCTCTCAGCACTTTGTGATTCCTAACACTCTTCCAAAACCACAGCTGCCGGCTCTCAGCATAAAGACAATTACTACCCTCTTCCCTACTGCTATTTCAATTGCAGTGCTCGCCGCAATTGAATCTTTGCTCAGTGCTGTTGTTGCAGACGGTATGATTGGTACAAAGCATGATTCTAATACTGAACTTATTGCCCAGGGTATTGCAAATATTGCCTCTCCACTTTTTGGTGGTATTCCTGCTACAGGTGCAATTGCCCGCACTGCTACAAATATCAAGAACGGCGGAAAAACTCCTGTTGCCGGAATCATCCACGCAATTACACTTTTGATAATTCTTTTGTTTGCCGGTAAATATGCAGCTTACATTCCAATGGCTGCCCTTGCCGCAGTTTTGATTAACGTTGCCTGGAACATGGCCGGATTCCCTGCAATCAAGGCTCTGCTTAAGGGACAGAAATCAGATATCTGTGTTTTCCTTGTTACCTTCCTAATTACAGTATTTGTTGATTTGACTGTTGCAATTGAAGTTGGTCTTGGCTTTGCGGCCTTCTTCTTTATCAAAAAGATGATTGATTTGTCTGAAGTTCAGAATCAGAGGGAAACTCTTACAGGCGGTATTAAAGTTGACCAGCCGGCAGAAAACCTTGATATTCCGGAAGGAACCTTTGTTTACGAAATTGAAGGTCCATTGTTCTTTGGCACTGTAAGAAAGTTTGAGCTTGCCACTGAACGTGCCCATACCGACTGTAAGTATCTTGTACTCCGCATGAGAAATACCATTTATCTTGATGCAGGTGGAATTAAGGCTCTTGAGCAGTGTAAGGCTGCCTGCGACCGTAAGGGTATTACAATTGTTATTAGTGGTATTCATACACAGCCGTATCTTTTGCTTGAGAAAACGGGCATGGCAGATAAGCTGGGTAGAGAGAATATTTTTGATAATATTAATGATGCGTTAGAGAGATGTAGAAAATAAAGACATCTCATAAGTTTAAGCCCTCCCATAAAAAAACACAGTCGCCAACGGGATGATGTTGTCGACTGTGTTTTTTTATTCCGGGCTTAAACTTATATTTTTCGTTTTATACGATTCAAACATCGTAATATCAAATAAGTTCTCTTTACCCAGTGGGAAGCGGGAAAAAACAGTGTCATTCCCCGGCTTGACCGGGGAATCTGTTTTACAGACTCTTTAATACTTCGCGAACGGCGCCTGGGGCTTTTATGAGCTGGGCGAAGTAGGCTTTTACTGTGTCGGCGAGGCCGGCTTCGAAGAGGTCTACTCCGAAGATTTCTTTGCGGTGGAGAATAGCTTCTATTGATGTAATATCAGTATCTCCAAGCTTGATGCCTGCTACATATTTTTTGCAGTCTTCGAGAAGTGGGTCTGGGCTGAGTTCAAAAGCCTTTCCATCGTCACCGATTGCCATGAGGTAGCGGAGCCAGAGAGCGAATACAAGTGGAAGTACCTTGAGGTCAGAAACCTTAAGTTCTGGGCGGGCAAGGTAGCCCTTTATTGTTTCGCCAAAGCGGATGCTGAGTTTCTGAGAAGTATCGCAGGCAATGCGCTGTGGTGTATCCGGCATAAATGGATTTGGGATACGGATATTTACAACTTCGTCAATAAAGTCGCGTGGCTTAATGATTCCTGGGTCTACAACAACAGGAAGGCCTTCTTCATAACCAAGACGTTTTACGAGACGGAGCAAATCAGGATCTTTCATTTCATCAGCAATCAAAGTATAACCGAGTAAGCAGCCGCTAACAGCAAGGAAGGTATGAAGAGGATTGAGACATGTACAAACCTTCATCTTTTCAACCTTGTCTACAGTTGCGCGGTCTGTAAAATAAAGACCTGCTTTTTCGAGCTCAGGGCGACCGTTAGGGAAGCTGTCTTCAATAACAAGATACTGGCACTCTTCTGCATTTACAAATGGAGCAACGTATGTTTTTTTGCTTGTGATTACAGGCTCAAGCTGTTCAATTCCGTCATCTGCAAGAATCTTTTCGATTTTTGCATCAGGGCGAGGAGTGATTTTATCAATCATTGTCCAAGGGAAAGAAACCTTGCTTGGATTGTTTACATAATCAAGGAAGCCAGGCTTACAAACGCCACGATTCTCCCATTCCTTTGCAAACTCATTTACAGCAGCATAAAGTTTATCACCGTTATGAGAACAGTTATCCATACTTACCATTGCAACTGGAAGCTCGCCATTTACATAACGTTCATGAAGCAAGGTTACAACCTTACCAATGTATGATTTTGGAAGAACAGGACCTGCAGCAAAATCATCTTCAACACCAGGCATCATAAGGCCTGCTGCGTTGCGCAACAAATATCCTTTTTCTGTAATTGTAAAAGTAACCATCTGAAGGGATGGAGAGCGGAAAATCTCAAGTAGACGGGCCCAGTCTTTTTCGTTTTCAGAATCTGCAGCAAGAGCTTCCATAATAGAACCTACTACAGTTTTTTCAACTGAACCACTAGACTTCAATGTTACAAGGGCACCGATATTGTCGTGAGGACGGTACATCTTTTCGATAATCTCGTAATCATAGCCTTCTGCTACAACAAGACCACGGTCAAGTACGCCTTTATTCAAAAGTTCCTGTACAACATTAGCCTGAAAAGCTCGGAAAATGTTTCCTGCGCCAAAATGAATCCAGAATGGATTTGCTTTAGTAGCAGCTTCAACAGAAGCACGATCAAATTTTGGAAGAGAGTAGCCTTTTGCTTCCCACTCCGCAGTATTTTTTATTCCTTCAATAGTTAATTTCATAATATCTCCTGATATAGATCCCCGGGTCAAGCCCGAGGATGACAGATTAACTAGTATTCTAGCATATTAGTCATAATTAATCTACAAATCATTTAGATAAATACACAGCTGCAATATCAGAATCGGTAAAACCTAGTATGTCTCCATTTTTCTTAAAGAAGGTATTGCAATCCCAGAGCATAGGACAATAATTATGCTTATCGCAGTTTTCGAGAACACTCGTCATCCAAGCTTCCATACCAGGCTTTTTTGAACCATCTTTTCTTGTAGAAACACCATATTCTCCAATAATTACACCATAGCCCTGTTCTGTAAATTTATTCAACTTTCTGAACCAGTTATTTTGTTTTGAAACGGTATTAAAGTTACTGTCATAGCCTGGCCAGGAATCCATATATCCCCAGCTGTTTTTAGGATCATTTACAAGACAATAAGTTTCCGGCTTATAATAATGAACAGAAATAATCAGCTTTTGAACTGAATTAGTTTTATCTGAAGGCATTTTGAATCTGGAATCACAAGTCTTATCTATATCTGTATTGTATCCGGGAATTAAAAGAAAACGTTTTGAATTATTGCTACCCTGCGAGCGGATTATATCAACAAATTTCTGATTGATTTTTTCTGAAAGAGCATAACATTGATTTTCAGTAAGCTTTCCTTTTGTACTATATTTGATAGAAGCATCTAATCTGCTGTCAACTTTTGTATCAACAACATCATTTAATCTGTCTCCAATTTCTTCATTTCCGCCTTCAAAAATCAGTCTGTAAGAATAATTCTTAAAACGCTCCCCTACCTGACTCCAGATTGCTTCATAAATCTTCCAGGCTAAAGCTTCATCATGGCTGAACATTCCCCACCATTGATAATCCCAGTGGTCATTAATAATGACAAACAAATCAGATTCCAATGCCCAGTCCACAACTTGTGCAACACGATCCAGATAATCTTTTCTGATTGTAAACTTGCCACGGCTCCAGTCCATAGTGTGAGTCCACGCCACAGGAATCCGTACACTGTCAAATCCTGCAGCTTTCATAGCCTCAAACATTTTCTTAGTTGTTACAGGCTGCCCCCAGGCTTTTTCATAATCTGTTACCTGAGCATGACCATAACCAAGCCATGGTCCCGCAGCTTCCATTGTATTTCCAAGATTAATTCCGTTTCCCATCAATTTGATTAATTGAGGAGAAGACATTTCTTTTAAGGAAGTTTCATCCACCCCAGGAACAGCCCAAAGATAACAAGAAAAAAATACTGAAAACAATAGTGATATTTTTTGTTTATTTATTTTCATTTTTACCCCACAACAAAGGAAGTTTTATATGATTTTTCCAGCAAGGATCTCTTTATAATCAGCAAGATTCTTTTTAAGCAGACTTGGGATTTTAAGTTCATAAGGACATCGCTTCATACAGGCACCACATTCGGTACACCGTTCAATCTTCATCATCTCTTCCTGCCACTGCATGGTAAGCCAGTTCTCAGAAGGTGCACGACGAATCATCTGACTCATTCGGGCACACTGATTTATAACGATTCCTACAGAACAAGGAGAACAGTAGCCACAGCCACGGCAGAAATCACCAAGAAGTTCTGTACGATCTTTTTTTATAAGGGCGTCGAGTTCAGGTGTCATTTCAGGTTCAGAATCAAAATAGTTCAGCCATTCATCAAGTTCATTTTCCTTTTGGATTCCCCAGATTGGAAGGACAGAATACTGAAGCATAAAAGCCATGCAGGCTCGCGAGTTAGTCAAAAGACCACCTGAAAGACCTTTCATTGCAATAAAGCCCACATTGTTTTTACGGCACTTTTCTACAAGGGCAATGTCTCGTTCAGTTGCAAGATACGAAAAAGGAAACTGGAGTGTTTCATAAAGACCACTTTCTGCAATTTCTTCTGCGATTCCAATTTTATGTGCAGTAATTCCAATATGGCGGATTTTTCCCTGAGCTTTTGCTTCCTGCAAAACTTCGTAAAGGCCGGTTCCATCACCAGGACGATAGCACTGTTTTACACAATGAAGCTGATATACATCAATGTAATCGGTTTTAAAATTTCGTAGTGAGGTCTCAAGGTCGGCACGGAGTTTTTCTGGAGTTTCTGCAGTAGATTTTGTTGCAATAAAAATCTCATTGCGCTTTGGGCCATCCCATTGTCCAAAGGCTTCGCCCATTTTCTCTTCACTGTCAGAATAAGCGCGGGCTGTATCAAAAAAGCGCATACCACCATCATAAGCCTTGCGTAAAATTTTCACGGCATTATCCAAGTTAACGCGCTGAATCGGAAGCGCACCAAAAGCATTCTGAGGAACAGAAATTCCTGTTGAACCTAAAGTAATTGTTTTCATGGATTTATTATAACATATATGGCAGGAAAAAAGCAGGGGCGTTACGGGGGCAGCCGCCCCCGTAAGAAAGGGTAGCCCGCAACAAAGTGCGGGCGCAGGGGAAGGCCTTCCCCTCTTTGACCTTATCTATACAATTTCACGTTGCTACGGTCAAATGATTTTTCGCAGGCTTCCCAAAGGCCCTGCAAGTAAGTTGCACCTAACGCTCGGTCATAAAGTCCGTAGCCAGGCATAGCTTTTTCACCCCAAATCATACGACCGTGGTCTGGGCGGATAACACCGTCAAAACCTGTTTCGTACAAAGTCTTTACGATCTTAAACATATCAAAAGAACCTGTGCTTGAAAGATGAGCAGATTCCTGGAAATCCAGAACAGGATCATCAATTGCAGTGTTGAACTTAAGGTTGCGAACGTGAGCAAAGTGAATGCGTCCCTGTGCAGCCTTAATAAACTCGCAGAGGTCGTTCTTGCGGTTTGTTCCATACGAACCTGTACAGAAAGTCAAACCATTGTGAGGATTGTCTACAGCCTTAAGCATGCGGCAAACGCCTTCCTGACTTGTGATGATACGTGGAAGACCAAATACAGGCCATGCAGGATCATCCGGATGGATTGCCATATCAATATTGTATTTATCGCAGACAGGCATAATTGCCTTAAGGAAGTAAACAAGGTTGTTGAAAAGTTTTTCTTCATCAACATCTTTGTACATCTGGAAGAGTTCCTTTACACGAGCCATGCGCTCAGGTTCCCAGCCAGGAAGAATAAAGCCGTTTGAGTTTTTATCAAGGCGCTCAAACATTTCTTCAGGTTTTACACCATCAATAGCCTTAGAGTTATAAGCAAGAACAGTTGAACCGTCTTCACAAGGGCGGGCCAGTTCAGAACGAGTCCAGTCGAAAACAGGCATAAAGTTGTAGCAAACCATGTGGATATCTTCCTGACCAAGGCGCTCCAAAGTCTTAATGTAGTTTTCGAT
This sequence comes from uncultured Treponema sp., assembly GCA_946540605.1. Lineage (GTDB taxonomy): Bacteria > Spirochaetota > Spirochaetia > Treponematales > Treponemataceae > Treponema_D. Next base: position 19,025 of record CAMNIU010000213.1, on the reverse strand, counting down.
ATACTTATCGCGGTCACCGCCGCCAATCTTAATGTCGTCGTGAATATTTACGCTTTCAATTCCGGCAATCTTAAGTCCGGCATCTGCAACTTCCTTTTTAATCTTCTGAATAGCCGAAAGTTCCCATGCATCACCAGGAACAGAATCATATAAAGTTGTAATAACGCCGTGAACACCAGGCACCTGTCTAATCTGCTGCAAAGTAACTGAATCAAAACCAGTTCCATACCAGCGCAAAGTCATTTCCATAAAATTATACTCCTACTGCCTGTAGTATAACATCACTGAAACGTTTTATCAACTAATATACTAGCATACAAGTATAAGAATTTAAAAATGGGGGATTATACCTACAATTTTAAGTAATTTTTTTAATTATTTTCCAAGATAAAAACCAGTCTTACTGTATTCCTGCCATTTATTATACATATCCTGGTAATTATCTTTTATGAATGATTTGATTTTGTTGATTTCTCTATCGTTCAATACACCTCTTTCCTGAAGTATTGAATCACCATTTCCTTTTACAAAAAACTTAGCAGAACCTTCTTCTGTCAATTTTGAATCACTAGCATGAACATGCATTGCTTCCAAAATACATTTAGAAGTAAAATACAGATAATAACCGCAAACCTTAAAAGAAAAATACTTCGGCATTTTTATGTCTCCATATATTTTGCATTTGCATTATAGTATTTTTGAGCTATAGAAAATTCTATATCATCCATATTTGTTTCTATTAGAGTTCCATCTGCAGTCATTACAGCAGCACCTACCCCATTATTCAAATCAAAAACACGAATTCCTTCATCAGTTTTTTTATATGCAAATCCACAAACAATCATATCTGCATCATCTGAAATCTGCTTTAAATCAGGCATACTGAACCTCCACTGACTTTATTGATTTGAGAAACTCTTCTGGCTGAATGTATAAACTTTTTAAGATTGGAATTAGATCAATATATTCTTCTTCTAACTCTTTATTATGTGCATACTTTGCCATGACAACAAGATATCCATTATCCCACTGAACGACAGAGTCATATCGCTCCAAAGAATATGGCGCAATAAACTTCAACCTGTTATTACCAAAAGAGAAAATCGTATACTGTCCATCATTTGAAAGATACGCCTTATCATTCATACTAAATACCTAAAGACATTATATTATAAACTTATGAATAATGCGAGAAATAAAAACATTGAATCTGACACTAATTTCCTGGACTTAAAATCCAATCAAATCTGGCTTTTGAAATACCAGAGCCTTTTCCAAATTTCCATGAACTAATTTTCTCTTTCATTTCTTTCATAATTATTTCAGAAAGAATAAACTCATTTTTTATTACTATTGTCGTAGCCATTACATTTCCATCAGCATCTACCGAGAATGTAATAGTAAATGGTGTTGGCTTAGAAACTTGCATAGAACTTTTTGCTTTCTGAGATAATTCAGTATCAAAACTATATACAGAACGTGAACTCGCCCCTTCCCATGAAATCGAATTCTTTTCAGTTGAATTGGATTTATTTGGATTATTTCCATTACCACTGTCAGATTTTCCAAGCTCTTTTGCATCGCGAATTTTATCAAACTCTTTTCCAGCTGTTACATCATAATTATTAGTATCTTTTTGAGAAGATGAACTTTTTATAGAACTACTATCATTACTTGAAGCCTTTGCAGCCTCGCCAGCAATGGTATTTTGGGTTATAACTACTTTTGGAGAATCGCTGATAGTTGAATTTTCATTATCATCTTTATCATTTGCAAAAGGATCATAATTTTCATCTCGTTTTCTTGTTTTACTTAATTGTTCTGCCAAAAGTTCGTCATTACTTTTATATATTGGAGTTTCAACCGGTTCAACTTTATTTGCAGGAGCCGGAGTTTGTGTTTTCTGAGTTTGAGCTTTAGGAGCTTCCTTTTTAGGTTCCGGCTTAGGTTGTGCCTTTGGCTTAGGAGGCTCAACTTTTTTTTCAACAGTCTTGGGTGCAGGTGGAGTCTCTTTTATTATCGGTGCGGGTTCAACTTTTGGAGCAGGAGTCTCAACCACAGGTGTCTCAACAACCTGCTCCACTACACTCTCACTGCTTGCCGCACTTGCGCTAGCCGCTTCTGCAGGAGCAGGGGCTTCTTCAGTTTTCTGAACTACCGGTGTAGACGAAAGAACAATCTGAACTTCCTTATATTTCGGCTTTTCAGGCTGGGGCTTAATAACGAATGAGAAAATTGAAAAAATCAGCCAGAACAGAACCGTACCTGCAATTGCAAAAAACTCGCTGGTGTGTTGAGGATTGCTGTCTTCTCCTAAAAGTGGAGTTCCCTTATAGTTTATCATTTTTCTGCCGTTGTCCTAAGATTTATTACGCAGTAACCGCTTTCGCGAATTACATCAAAAATCTTTACGATTGTTCCATTTGTAACTTCTGAATCAGCTTCAAGAGAAACAGGAAACTCTTCTTTTTTTGTTGTTCCTGTATCAAAGCTTAAAAGCTCTTCGCCAAGGGTTGCCATAGAAACTTCCTTGTCATTAAAAAACAATGCTCCACTTTCATCGGCAGTAATTGTAATTCCCATAAGACTTGTTGATTCCGAAGTATGACTCTGCGGAAGATTCAGTTTGATTCCCGGTAAAGTTGCAAAGGTTGTAGAAACAAGGAAAAAGAGAATCAGCTGAAATACAATATCAATCATAGGGGTCATATCCACATTCGAGCGGATACCTTCCCTCTTTGTTTTTAGTTTCATATGCGACCTCGCTTAGCGAACGCGACCTGTAAGACGCAAAAGAACAGAGGTTACTCTTGCTTCCATTTCAACTACACGGCGGTTTACGCGTGAAACAAAATAATTATGGAAAATAACAGAAGGAATTGAAACACACAATCCGGCTACTGTAGTAACAAGAGCTTCGGCAATTGCACCTGCAAGTAATGAAGGGTCGCCCATTGAACCACCTGCACCAAGAACACCGAAGGCTTTAATGTTACCTGTTACAGTTCCAAGCAATCCGAGCAGGGTTGCAATATTTGCAATTGTTCCAAGCGGAGTCAAAAAATGCTCAAGATGAGGAATTACAAAATCCATTTCTGCTTCTACAGCCTCGCGCAAATCATGCTCTTCATAACGGCGGCAATCCATAGCTTTTTTTACAACCTGTGCCAATGGTGTATCTGCCTGAGCACAGGCAACTGCACAAGCCTCATAATTTCCAGCTGCAAGAGAACCATCCAAATCACTCATCAATTTAGCATCACGCTTTTTGATATTTATAAAATAAATACATCTCTCAATAATAATAAAAGTTGCAATAATTCCGCAGATGATGATAGGAATCATCAACGGTCCACCTGATTTTAATGTCTGAAACATATATACCTCCAATTAGAAAAAGAACTTCAAAAGTACAGTAGCTGAACCACCGCGCGCTGCATACTTTCCGGCATATACGCGGGTTTCACCCTTATACAATTTAATCATATCATTTACAGAAAAGATTGCACGCACAGCAGGTGTAATGCGCACAAAGCCTTCTGCATTTACGACAGGTGTTTCAATCTCTGAATTAATCAGCATAATAAATCCGAGATTTGCACCCCATCGAACCTGTTCATCCTGAAAATTCATAGTAAGACGAACAGACTGTTTACTTTCAAGTGCAGGCACATCCATCCAGTTAGAATGCCAGCCTCCACTTATACTGAATATCTCATAAGTATAGGCAAGTGAGAAATCGGTAATAAGCAGCTGATGATCTTTCTGATTAATAAAATATAAATACGAACTCTCATCAGAATAATCAGCTTCCCAAACACCATTATCATATGCAGTCTGATAGTATTCAATAGATGCATTACCCGTAAAAGCTGATTTCAAAGGTAAGGTCAAATTAAACTTTCCATACCAGTCTGAGGTTTCCGCTGCAGTATAATTAATCTCCGAAAATTTATATTTGTTTTCAAGCTGCCAGATATGCGGCTTATAAGATTGTATTCCGCCCTCTAAAGAAAGTCCTACACGACGATTTGCAAAATAAACTGGAAAAGATGAATCTATTCCTACTGTAAACGGAACAATGACAGGTTTATCATTCAGCTGATTTCCGACTACTGCAGAAGCCTTTCCAAATACCCGCAATAAATCATTTTGCCACTGAAGGTCTGCGGCAAACTCAGCTCTGTGACCAGTTCCAAAACAATCAGTTGCAAATTCAGTTCCAAAAGAATAAGCAGCTGTAATTCCAGTATCAAAACCATGCCCTTTCCATCGGAAATAAGCTGAAGGTTCTAAATCCATATAAGCTATTGTTGGAATGCAATTGCATTTTTTGTCTGCATAACGATTGTAAAAATCTACGCCTGCATCAAAACCTGTATAAAATCCATTTGAAAATTCGTAGCCAATTTTTCCTTTAGCATTATAAGTATCATGATTAAAAAGACTTACCGGAAATCCATCAGAAACATCTGACATAACGTTTCCCTGAAGTCCATCTGCTGCAGTCTGATAACTACCGCCAGCACTCCAGGTAAAATTATTTTTTTTGTAAGATTTTTCTATTTCAATTTTCGTAAGACGATCGCTAAAACCTTCTGTAAAAGAGTGCCCTGCATAACCGGCAGCCGAATCATGAGACAATGCAAACCTGAACGGGCTTTCTCCTACATTTCGGAATACAGAAATATCTCCCTTGAACAAGGTTGGATACCCACCACCAAGCAGACCTTCTGCATAAACAGATTTATCTGTAGTAACAGTTTTACCAGTTGCTATTTCAGTATTTTCTGTAGTTTCAACTTCAGGAAGCACTGGCTCTACACCACCACTTCCTGCAGAAACCGGTTTAGTAGAAAGTACATCGCTGAAATCCGGCAATGCATCTGCTTCGGCTTTTTCAGTTTCTCCAGAAATAACTGTTGTAACTTCTGGTAATTCAATATTCTGAGCAAAAGCAAAGCCTGCAAAACTCAATGAACAAAGAATTACAACTGATTTTTTATAAAGTCGTTTCATAATAAAACTCCACTATTTTCCATCTGACATTATTAAAACTAATTTCGTGCATCCCCGGTTACACGGTCTACACGCTGTGCCTGCACACTATCAGGGTACAGTTCTTTAAGAAGCTTTGCAGTTTCGCGGGCATCTCCTATAAGACCTTCTGAAGCAAAGGCTTCTGCGGCACCGTAAAGAGAACCAGCGGCTCCATGCTCGTTTTTTACACCACGATAATACTCTGCAGCACGAAGATACATCTGTGCAGCCTTTTTATTTTCACCATTTCGGCGCTGGTAATCTGCAATGAACTCGGCATTACTTGCCGCATCTGCCAGTTCAGAATTTGATGTTTGTTTTGCAAGAAGACGGGTTGCTAAATCATAAGCTTCTTTTTGAGTATAAAGGCTTTCGGCATAAAGACGAACAAGTTCCGTTCCTGAATGACGTCCGGCAGCACTCCCCTCACCGAGCTTTGCAAATTCTGTTTCCTTTTCTGCAACGCGGCGGTCTGTACCATTTACTATTTTTTCAAGTTCTATAAGGCGCTTTCCAATTTCATCATCAGCAGCCTGCTGTGGAAAATCCTTTATAAGAGTTTTTGCAATCAAAAGTGCCTGACTGTAATTTTCCTGTGAGTAATATGCAGTAAGAAGATTTTTATTTGCCCCATATAAATAAACACTCGACGGATATTTCTGAAGCAAGGTACGGTTCAGCATAATTGCACGGTCTGTTTCGCCAAGTCTCAGTGCACAGTCTCCACCATAAAATAGTGCAGCATCACTGAAGGTTCCCGATGTATATTTATAGATATAAGCGGTAAACTTACCGTAGGCATCAGAATATTTTTCATGAGCATAATAAACTTCACCGGAACGATACATAGCTTCTTCTGCATAGGAAGATTTTGGAAGCTCTTCATAAATGCGGCGGTAAAGCATATCAGCCTGAGAAACTTTATTTTGGCGTTCATAAATTCTTGCAGTCATAAAAATTGTCTGAGCTGCAAACTCATCTCGCCCGCTTGTGTAAGGTGCAAGCAGTTCAATTGCAGAATCATAATTTTCGTAATCAGAAAAAATCTCAGCACTTAAAATTACGGCTTTCTGTTTTGGTTCACCGTCTTTTGAGTATCTTACAAGATTACCAGCCTGTACCGAAGCATTCTTAAAGTCCCCGCTTTGAAGTGCAGCTTTAACCGCATATTCATAACTTTTAAGGACATAAGCATTTTCTTTTACAGGGCTTTCCATTGCAAAGCGTACAAATGATGAATAAGCATTTTTGAACTCTGCTGAGTTATATTCAGCATATCCTTTATAGTAAAGACTTAAAACAGCAAAATCTGGACTTGAAGAAGTCTTTGAGATATAAAAACCAAAATGTTCTGAAGCTTTTTTCCACTGACGTAGATTTACACAACAAAGCCCGCATAAATAATCTTTTTTCTCAGAATTACCGCTGACTGATATTTTATATGACTGTTCATAACGTCCGCATAAAAACAGTGCCATTGCGTAATCAAAAGAAAGAGAATTAAGTCTTGAATACTCAGAACAAGCAGCTTCATACCTTCCCATTTTGCACAGGGCAGAAGCAAATAATTCTCCGCAGCTTGAATCTACTTTTTCATACTGACCATTTCTATAATAATAGGAAGAAATTGCGTATTTAGCATTATCATCCGGATTTTTGATTTTTGAATAAACAGAAGGAACTTCATCCCATTTTTCCAGCTGAACCTTACTCTGTAAAAGTGCCGCATAAAATGAATCATTAACATTTTCAGTTGAAGATTTTTTTACAAGCGGCTCAACTGAAAGCAGTTTTTCTTCTGCAATATTTATAGGACGATTCTGCTCAAGAATAATTTTTGCGCTGTAAAGATTTTGCAATAACCATATTTCTGAATTTTCTTCTGCATCAATATTGGCAAGATAAGATTCTGATTTAGAATAATTTTTTGCATTATATTCATCTATGGCAAGACGCAGCCAGAACTCGTTTAGTAATTCCGGATTTTCTTTAAAATTTTCTCCGGTTGTAGCTAACACTTCTCCTGAATCTGCAAGGTTATTTTCAGAAGAAATTACATAAGCTTTTTTGAGTGCTGTAACTGCAAGGGCTTCTACACCGCTTTCGAGAACACGGCAGTATGCATCATAAGCTTTTTGATTTTGTTTTGAATCTGCACAAGCATCACCATAATAAAGGCAGAGTGTATAATAGATTTCATTTTCAAAATCACTTTGATTTAGTTTTTCAAAAAGTGTGATTGTCTTTGCAGAGTTTCCAGTTTTATTATAAGCAATAAATAATTTTTGAAGACTCTCTGTGTATTCATTTGAAGAATAGGAATTACCATTAGAAATTACGTATTCAAAAAGCGGAACAGAATCTTTATATTGTTCAAGTTTGAATAACACACGACCTGAATATAAAACTGACTGTGCATACCATTCCATACTATCGTTAGTTAGGCAAAGTTTGCACGCTAAATAAAGTTTCTCAATTGCTGAATTATATTCACCTTTCTGATAGTAAGCGCGGCCTAACAAATATGTAGAACGTATGATTTCCGGAGAACCGGAATGCATATAAGTAATAGCAGACTCTAGAGTTTTTACAGCCTCATCATAACTTTCCATATTTATAAGAGCTTCACCCTTGTAGGCAAGCGCATTATGAGTAAAGGTTGATTCAGGATAATTTTTCTGCAATTGATCTGCTGCAGAAACAGTTCCCGGATAAAATCCGTTACCAAAAGTCTGCTTTACTTCGTTATAAAGTTGAACATCAGTTGCGGCAAGGTCCGCGGCAAATAATGCGCAAGCAGCAATTAATAAAACAAAAGTAAGAATAATTTTTTTCATAATAATTCAATCGTTAGTCACCGAAACAATTTCGGGAGACATATCATTTAGGAAAGAAATTCTCCGAAGACTTTACTCTTGTCAGATAGACAAAATCATCTGCATAAAAATAGCAGAAATCTTCAAGTGTCATTTCCCTTCCATTCATAAATACATTGCAGTTAAATCCACCGTCATCTTGAAAATATGGAAAGAATGCAACACATTCATTAAAAGCCATAACCTCAGGTGTTACAGTTCTGTCTGTTCCACGAATAGCACCAAGATAGAAAGTTCCAGGTTCTATAGCTGAAAGCACATAAAGCATTGACCTTAAAACCGAAACTGTATAGCCTGAGTTTTCAATAAAGGTAACAGTATTTGCGACTCCCTTTTCTGTAATGGAAGAAGCAAAAGGATTTATTGTAACATCAACTCCAGACTGATTAGAAAGATAAGTTTTTCCTGCATAAACAGAAATAACTGCAGAAGCAAGATTTCGTATCCAGTTCAAAGAGAAAAACAAATCATACTTTTGAGAAAGCACGCCCTGTCTCCCATTATCTTTAACTGTGACTGTTTCTTTAATCAAAGGCTCTCTTTTTAACAGTCCGCCGGAAAGTGGCTCTACGAGTCCATCCGCTATCCATTTAACAAATCCAGCAGAAGAAAGCAACAGATTTTTTTCAGAATTTTCAGATTTATCTGATTTATCGATATTTTCAAACTTTTTCCCGGTAGAAATATGTACAAGCTCGCCAGTTTCATCATACATTGCATCATCTAACATAGAAATTGATGGTAATTTTTCGCGAATTACGGCCGCCATCTGCTTCATGCTATGATAAACCTGAGGGTCAGAAAGTACATAATTCCAGGGAAGCTTTGTTTCTGTAATATTCATTACATCTTCAAATGATGCAGAATAAAACTTTTCAAAAGGCATTCCGGTTGGAACACCGCGTGCTGCATAATTTCCATATATTACAAGATCTGCAAGAGCAATTTTTCCCTGTGGAGTAAACTGAATGAATACTTCACTGTCTTTAAGAAAATAATAGCGGATGCGCATTGGCTTTCCGGTTCGCTTATCACGAATCAAAACCCAGCTGCCAGCTGCATCACCAGGATACAAATCCTGTTCTTCGGTAAACATTCCTTTGTCAGAATAAACATTTACTTTGATAACTGCATGAGGTGCCACGAACACATTAAAGGTGCTCTCATTTTCTTCCAGACGAATCTGAAATTTCTCTCCATTATCATTTGCACGGATTTCTGGCTGATTCAAACGAACCTGACTCAAAGGTGCAGTAAACCACACTTCTTCAAGACCGTCACGGATTTCAGAAGAATCTGGAATTCCAAGACGGTTATATCTGGCAAACAACGGTGAAAAAAGAACAAGTCCTGCAATTATCAAAAATAACTTTTTCATTACATCTCCGCACGATCTGTATCGGTAGTTCCTTCTGCATATCTGATTTCTGCCTTTACAAGAGAACCATCAGGCATGCGAATCATTCCATCTTTTATTTCATCCGGATGATTTCCAACCGGTGCATTTGAAAGCAAAAGTTTAAGGCGGTTCAACTGGTTTACTTCCGAACTACCAGGGTCATAGTCAATTGCACTGATATTTGCCTCTGGGAAACGACGGCGCAATTCCTTAATCATACCCTTTCCGGTTACGTGGTTAGGCAGACAGGCAAACGGCTGAACACAGGCAATACTTGGAGCACCTTCGTGTATCAGTTCTACCATTTCAGCAGTGAGGAACCAGCCTTCACCAGTGATATTTCCAATCTGTACGATATCATCAACTCCCTTCATCAAATCATAAATAGAAGAAGGAGCTTCAAAACGGCGGCTCTTGCGAAGGTATTTTTTCATCTTGTTACGGTAAAGCTCTAAGCCCCAGACAAGAAGTCGTGCATTGCGTTCTGTCTTCTTAGGGAAGGCTAACTGCTCGTGGCGGAAAATACCTGTTGAGAAAGAATAGAAGAAGAAGTCTGCAAGGTCTGGCATTACACACTCTGCACCTTCTCGTTCAATTGTCTCTACAATCTGATTGTTTGCGGTTGGATGGAATTTAACAAGAATTTCACCAACTACACCTACACGCGGCTTTTTGATTGGTTTGAGCGGCAAGTTATCGAAGTCGCGGATAATATCCTTCATCAGTTTATGATAGTTATGCCATGAAACTCGTTTTGAGAACAAAGCTTCTGCACGGGCATTCCATTTTTCGTACATCTGATTTGCAGAGCCCGGAACTGCTTCGTAAGGTCTTGTGCGGTAAAGAACACGCATAAGAACATCACCAACCATAATTGATTTTACAAGATTATCAATTACAGGAAGTGTAAGCTTAAAGCCAGGATTTTTTTCAAAGCCCTGAGCAGACAGAGAAAGAACAGGAATCTGTCCCCAGCCCGCGTCATTCAAAGCCCGTCGGATAAATCCAATATAGTTTGTCGCGCGGCATCCGCCACCGGTCTGAGTAATAATCAGGGCAACCTTATCAAGGTCATACTTACCACTTTCCAGTGCAGAAATCATCTGACCGGCAACGAGAAGTGAAGGATAACATGCATCGTTATTTACATATTTAAGGCCGGCTTCAACAGCCTTAGGATCTACAGCGTCCAGAACAACAAAGTTGTAGCCGCAGGCACCAAAAGCCTTCTGCAAAATGCGGAAGTGAATCGGCGACATCTGAGGGCCAATAATTGTATAGTTCTTGCGCATTTCTTCCGTAAAGACAACGCGATTATAAGCAGAAGACTTAATAACAGGCTTAGCCTTATTGCGACGGCGCTCTTTTACAGCTGCAATCAGCGAACGGATACGGATACGAACCGCACCAAGGTTACTTCCTTCATCAATCTTAATGAGGGTGTACATGCGGCTCTTGGCACGCAAAATCTCATCAACCTGATCAGCAGTAACTGCATCAAGACCGCAGCCAAACGAAGTTAACTGAACCAGTTCGAGCGATGGCATTTCCGAAACGAACTGAGCTGCACGGTAAAGTCGGTTATGATAAACCCACTGGTCAATAATGCGCAGAGGGCGTTCAATATTTCCAAGGTGAGCAACAGAGTCTTCTGTAAGAACGGCAAGTCCAAGCCCGTTAATCATCTCAGGAATTCCATGGTTGATTTCCGGGTCAAGGTGATAAGGACGGCCGGCCAGTACAATACCGCTTCCGCCCTTGGTAATGATTTCTTCGAGAGCCTCTTCACCCTTCTGGCGCACGTCTGCGCGGAATTTTTCCTGTTCAGCCCAGGCCTTGTCTACAGCATCGTAAATCTGAGCGCGGGTAAGCTTGTCAAACTTTGGCAGCAGTTCTTCGCACAAACGTTCTGCAAGACGAGGCTTATCATAAATTGGCAGGAAAGGATCCATATAAGTAATAGTCGGATCCTGACGAAGTTCATCAATATTATTTCGGAGAACTTCCGGATAACTTGTTACGATAGGACAGTTATAGTGGTTACCGGCTCCAGGGTCTTCCTGATGCTCATAAGGAGCACAAGGATAGAAAATAAATTTTATACCCCGCTGAATCAGGCTTTCTACATGACCATGGCTGATTTTTCCAGGGTAGCAGACTGATTCAGAAGGAATTGTTTCAAGACCTTTTTCGTAAACTGTACGGCTTGAACGCTGGCTCAAAATTACACGGAAACCAAGCTCATTAAAGAAGGTAAACCACAACGGATAATTTTCGTACATATTAAGTACGCGTGGAATACCAACATCACCCATTGGAGCATCTTCCGGTCTGCGCGGTACATAATTGAAAAGTCGTTTATATTTCCATTCAAAAAGATTTGGAAGCGGACCGGCATCATCGTCATCAAGTCCTGTATTCTTTTTGTTGCTTGCATCAATTACATTACCTTCAAGTTCGGCACCCTTTTCGCAGCGGTTACCTGTAATGAAGGTACGCTTTTCGTCTCCTGTAGAGAAGGTATTAATAGTAAGAAGACAGTTATTCTGACACTTACCGCAGCGTCGAAGTTCAAGGTCTACGTGGAATTTTTCAAGCTGTTCGAGAGTTGCAATGCCGGAACGAACATCGTGAACTGTATCTTCCGGCTCGCCAGGTTTTGGAGCCATAAGATCCTGCCATTGGTCGTAAGCAATAAGAGCAGAACCATAAGCACCCATAAGACCTGCAACATCCGGGCGGTAAACCTGAACGCCTGCAATTTTTTCAAAGGCACGGAGAATGGCATCATTAAAGAAAGTTCCACCCTGTACAACAACCTTTTCACCAATATCAGACGCCTTGCGGAGTTTTATTACCTTGAACAAGGCATTTTTGATTACTGAGTATGAAAGACCTGCCGCAATATCTGCAACAGAAGCGCCTTCCTTCTGAGCCTGCTTAACGCGGGAGTTCATGAATACGGTACAGCGGGAACCAAGATCTACAGGCTTTTGAGCCATTAAAGCAATCTTACCGAACTCTTTGACGTCCATGCCCATTGTGTTGGCAAAGTTATCCAGGAAGGAACCACAGCCGGAAGAGCAGGCTTCGTTCAGCTGAATCGAAACAATAGCCCCGTCCTTCATGCGAAGGCACTTCATATCCTGGCCGCCAATGTCGAGAAGGAACTCAACACCAGGCACAAAGAAGTTTGCTGCGCGGAAGTGAGTAATGGTTTCAACTTCACCTGAGTCTACTCCAAGAGCAGCCTGGAAAAGTGCTTCCCCGTAACCAGTAGAAACGGCACGGGCAATATATACATCTTCAGGAAGTTTTGCGTAAAGATCTTTAAGAACCTGAACTGCAAGTTCAACTGGATTTCCCTGATTATGCGCATAGAAGTCCCAGATAATGCGGCCGTCTTTGTCGATAAGGCAAGCCTTTGTAGTTGTAGAACCAGAGTCCAGCCCAAGGAAAACAGGACCATGAGTTTTTGTCAGGTCACCGCGTTTTGCCTTCTGTTCTGAATGACGTACCTGGAACTCATCCAGTTCTGCCTGATTTTTGAAAAGCGGTTCAAGACGCTGAACTTCGCTAAGTTCAGCACCAACAAGATTTTTAAGATTCTCGCGGAACTCACTGATTGTAGGGAACTTTACTTCAGAATTGTCAAACTTTCTCTCTGCTCCAAAAGCACAACCGGATGCTACAAAAAGCTGACTGTCCTCTGGAACAATGATTTCATCATCTTTTAATTTAAGGGTTTCAACAAAGCGGGCGCGAAGCTGGTCAAGAAAGTGCAAAGGTCCGCCAAGAAAGGCAACATGACCACGAATAGGCTTACCACAAGCCAGCCCCGAAATTGTCTGCGAGACAACAGCCTGGAAAATAGAAGCCGCAATATCCTCACGGCGGGCTCCTTCGTTAATCAAAGGCTGAATATCAGTTTTGGCAAATACACCACAGCGGGCAGCAATCGGATAAATCTGCTGCATGCCTTTAGCAAGTTCATTCAAACCGCTGGCATCAGTTTCGAGCAGAGCTGCCATCTGGTCAATAAAGGCACCAGTACCACCGGCACAGGTACCGTTCATACGCTGCTCAACACCACCGCGGAAATATGTAATCTTAGCGTCTTCGCCACCAAGTTCAATTACAACATCAGTCTGAGGAATCAGTTTTTTTACAGAAGTTGTAGCAGCAATAACTTCCTGAATAAAAGGAATATTAAGCCACTGAGAAACAGAAAGACCGCCGGAACCAGTTACTTTTGCAGTAACAGTACGGTTTTCACCACCTTCAACATTTGCAACAAGAAAATCAAGAGCTTTATTTACAACAGAAATAATTGTAGAACGGATATCAGCTCGGTGACGCTGATAGTCACCATAAATAAGTTTATCATTATCATCAAGCACCGCAACCTTTACAGTTGTAGAACCAACATCAATTCCGATGCGAATAGGAAGCAATTTATTATCACTCATATCCTATTATTTTAATGGTAATCCCCTACTTAGTCAAACCAACAAAGATTTCACGGATTTTAGTTGTAAATTCTTCAGTATCTGCCCTAAGCTGACGAAGGAATGAGTTATCTTCCAGAGGCCCAATTACGCTGTCCATTTCTTCATCACTTCTATAAACCATGTTGCGATAATAATCGGTATAGTCCTTTTCACGTGATTTTAGAGAAGCATTATAAATATCATAAGCAACAATTGAAACATCATCTGTAATATTGCGGTATAAATCTACAGAGAACTCTTCGATTGGGCGCGAGTAAAGCTGTTCAAGAAGATAAAGCGCATAACGAACCTTATACTGATCGTAAGCACAATCACAAAGCTTATAGAACTGATGAACCGCATCCCAGGTATTAACAGTTCCATTTTTGATTGATTCAAAAAGCTCATGGATTTTTTCAACCGGGATAATCTGTCCGCCGACATTTTCCCAATCTGTATACAGAGGAAGTTTTCGGATTCTTTCGACCAGATCAACAGTAAGCATATCCTGATTAAGAGACTGACAGAATTCCATGAGAGTTTTGGTAGCAAAATATTTTACAACCTTTCTATATGTCTTATAGGCCTGTACCGGTTTATAAATAACAGCACCATATTTTTTCTGACAGATTGGATCTTCCAAGGTAAACTCAGCTTCTGAATTCTGATGAAGAAAATCTTTTGCTGCCTGAAGCAGTTCCTCATCTGTAGTTTTTCCTTCAAGATATTCACTATTGGTAGATTTTAGATATCCCAAAGTCAAACGAATTATACGTTCCAAAGCCTGCATTGTTTCCTGCATTGTATCTGGAGCAAGAGGATCTGTTTCAATAATCTGAAGTTTATGAACACGTTTATCTCGTTTTAAGAACTTATTTCTATTTCTGGAAATGGCAAACATATCATACATAAACCACCACGCAGGAATAATGCTTATTTCTGAAGCACCATTCTGCCCCGGAGCAACAAGTGCAAACGGGTATGGAATATCAAGTTCATACTGATAGCTTCCCTTAGAAACAAGCACAAAAGAAGCAAAACGTGAATTATGTTTAAAATCACTGCACAAACCTGGCCAGAACCCTCGTTTTGCAAAAATCTCACCGTCAGGACTTCGGCTATTGTGATTACTTCCGATTGTTGCACCAGCAGCAATATTGCTCTGGCCCATAACAGTTGTTGCAATAAGGAAAGATGAATTATGATGCTGCTCGTGAAACGGAAAAATCAGGTTGTTCAAAACTTCACAACACGAAACAGTAGAATTATCTCCAAGAACAGAGTTCAAAAGACGTGCACCATATTTTATCTGACAGTTACGGCCAATCACAAAGCGGACAGCTACCGCCTGATAGAAAATCTTACTACCATAGCCAAGGATTCCGTTTACCATTTCTACTCCCTCGCCTACCTGCGAAGGTTCTTCTTCTGAAGAAAGAATGGTAATATTCTTTAATTTAAAAGCACCTTTAATATAGGTTGCAGAACCAATCTTTGCATCCTTGATAATATTCGAATTTTTAATTACAGCATCATCTTGAATGATACCATAAGTATTTAACTCGCCGGTATTACCATGCTCTGTAAGTTCAACAAATCTTTTTAAAAGTTCAGGATCATCGCGATAATGAGACCAGATGTAAGCATCTGCCGGAATCATATCTTCAAAGGCAAGAATT
Source organism: uncultured Treponema sp. (assembly GCA_946540605.1). Taxonomy (GTDB): domain Bacteria; phylum Spirochaetota; class Spirochaetia; order Treponematales; family Treponemataceae; genus Treponema_D. Next base: position 3,541 of record CAMNIU010000213.1, on the reverse strand, counting down.
TTACGGCCTTCATTTTCGTTGGCAACACCAATCCAGATTCGGTGACTTTCAGGTTCTCCATGCTTTAAAATACCGTTTCCAAATTTTGAATGCTTTGTACAACACATTTCCTGAATATTAAAAAGAATAACCCTGTTTCCAATGCGGTAATTATCAAGATAATAAACATTCCGGATTGCGCAATAATCGCCTGTAACACAATTACTGATTCTTGAACGGCGGATTCCACATTCAAGACAAAGATCATTATATTGAAGAGTTACTTTGCAAATTTTACCAAGAATAACATAACCTGCAAAAAAAGAAAAATGAATAAGACTTGGATCAAAACCATGTTCAGAATCATCAACATAAAAATTATCCCAGGAAGGATCATCATTGTGATTCATGTTTTTTTCGAGTATTTCAATCTCACTTTTTGTAAGATGGCGTTTTCCTTTCAAAAGCTCCTCAGGAACATCAATATTAAAATCCTTAGAAGCAAAATCGATTTTTACCATAATATTCTAAGTGTACCTTATATTACAAAAAGTGGAAAGTAAAAAATTAATATGATAATATAGAATAATGTTTTTAAAAAATAAGAAGATTTTGACAATAATTTGCAGCATTTCGATTTTTTGTGGGGTTTCGATGTATGCCGCCCCAGTAAATGCTGTTCAGGAATATACTCTTGAAAATGGAATGCAGGTTTTTCTGCTGGAAGACTCCAGCGATGCTCAGGTTCACGTTGAATATACATGCCGAGCAGGATTTTCTTCGCAGACACAGAGTACCTGCGGCTTTTTCAAGTTATACACAAGATTAGTGAAGGCAGGCTCTCCAGAGATTGCTTTTACAGATGTTCAGTGTAACGCAGATTCTTCCAGATATTTTGTTGATATAAGCCCTGCAAAACTTGAAGCCACACTTTTTGATTTATCAGATGCAGTTTTCGGAGTCGATTTTTCTGATGAAGTTTTGAGGACTGAACTTGCGGCTCTCAAAAAAGAAGTTAGCGATAATGCTGCTTCAATGTCTGTTTATATAAATGCAGCAATTGATTCCAGAGTTTTTTCTGAATCCCCATGGAAGCATGATTCTGGCATTTACCCGCCGCTGTTTAAGAAGACAACCGAAAAGACTGCACGTACACAGATAAAGAAAATTGGTGAGCAGTGGTACACCCCAAAGAACAGCGCAATTTTCATAAGCGGAAATATCAATATTGAACGCACCTTGCTTATGCTGCGTAACAGCTTCGGGCGTTTTTATTCTAATTTCAGAACACCTATAGAAAAGCCAGGAGTACCGGTAAACAAGCAGCGAAAATACGTTTTACATTCCAGTGAGATTTCAGGCGACCTTACACAGCTGGTAATTCAATACACAGTTTTTGATATGGAAACTGCAGATTTGCTGGCTCTTGCGATTGGTTATGAAGGCTCACTTTTTAAGCAGCAGGTATTAAGTTTTGAAGAACTGAATATTCCTGGAGATGAATATATAAACGTTTCTGCTGCGCATAAAAAGGACAGTTCACGTTTAATTATTCAGACACTTTTGCAGCCACCTGAGAATAAAAAGAAGGCAGCTGCAACTAATTCATTCAAACAGACAGAACTTTTTTTGAAACAGCTTGATTTGATTCCACATATAGTAAGGCAGGAAGAATTTGATTATGCAAAGCAGCAGCTGGAATACAGTCTTGAGCGCACAGCAAGTGTAAGCCAGCCACTGATGGAAAATCTTTCTGCATTCTGGGCAGTGCAACCATATACAATTCAAAAAGAAGAAACTGAAGAATACACTTCGCAGACTGCACAGACCATGATGAGCCGTAGCGAAAAACTCCTCGAAAAAAATCTTTCTGATGCAATTACCCTTTTACAAAGCGAAGAGCCATTTATTTTTGTGATTATAAACAGCAAGGATTATAAGGCAAATAAAAAGGCATATACAGCAGCAGGCTTTGAAGAAATCAATGAAAAGAATGCTTCGTGGTATGTTCAGGCAATGTTTAAGGAAATGCGCGAAGAACCGATTCAACAAAATCAGCTTTACACAGTAGGCCAAAATGCAGCAGACAACAGCTACTATCAGAAAAATCTTGATTTGATAAAACAATTCAAACTTTCAAACGGAATTGAAGTTGTAACAAAAGAAAATCTACTTTCGGAACAAACCTCTCTTGTAATTTCGATAGATGGCGGAAAGTATAATTCCGCAGATGACAACGGATTTGAAGAGGTAATGGTAAATCTTACTGCAAATCTGATTCAAAAAAAGTTAGGAGCTGCTCAACAGAATGGCTTACTCACAGGAGCGTTTTATGTAAGTTCAGAAATAGAACTTGCTACAGGAAAGATTATTGTAGAGTTTGATAAGGAAGATAGCATTGCAGTTTTCAGAACCATTGCAGATGCAATTTTGTACGGCGAAATTGCCCCGGCAGACGCAGACCGTGCAGTAGCCTCGCGCAAATATAAAAAGCGCCTCGAAAACGGCACCGCCGCGACTCAAATGTACAGCACACTTATAGACCGCGCGTTCTCCAACAAAGCTCTCACAAATATTTTCGAAGCAAAAAACGAGATCCTCTTAGACACTGACTACACAAAAATCCTTTCCGCCTACCCTGCCATGCTTAACGCCAGCCGCTACGCCCTGATACTCTGCGGTGCCCTCGATCAAAATCTCGTCCCGCTGCTCGAAGAAACTTTCGGCCAGCTAGCCCCACAAGGTGCCGCACTCACACAAACTTCGGCCCCGCTTACGCCAAACCTTACAAAGAGCCGTAACCTCACAACAAAAGTCGTACACACCTTCCTGACCGACATCCCAGCAGAAAAAGCGGGGCCTCAGCCAGCCGTACTCATTCCAACCACTGAGTTCCTTGATCCGGTAATTTACGCAAGCCATACACCAGAGCCATGTACAAAACAGGCAGCTTTATATAACGCAATACTCAGCTACTTAGGCACACAGCTTTCTAAAAAACATCCGGTTACCGTACAGTTCCCACGAAGCAATCTTCCGCTTGGTTCAATCACAATTCAAAACGTAGCACACACCCGAGAGCTCGACGCAGAATATAAAACCCTGATTCAAAATACAAAAGATCAGATGGGCCGACTGCAGGCAAACGAAACCATAATCCGAGACATCAAAAACAACTGGATTCAAAAAGAAATGACAGAAACCGGCTCAGACACAGGTACTGCACTTTTAATGCAAAAAGGCCTCGAACTCACAAGTACTGTAAATCATGCCACCTGGTATCTCCAAGAATACAATTGGATTCAAAGCTCCACCGCCCAGGATTACCTCGAAATGATGGAATACTTTCCTCCAGTCCCAGAAGCAAGAGTCTATTCCAGCGACTCAAAAAAATAAAAAAAAAATGCAAAAAACTTACCAGAGCTATTGACACTCAACCCCGATTTCAATATATTAATATTCACGTTCAGCAATGAACCGGATGGTTGCTTAGCTCAGCTGGTAGAGCAATGGACTGTTAATCCATGTGTCGCAGGTTCAAAACCTGCAGCAGCCGCTTAAG
>CAMNIU010000212.1 GCA_946540605.1 uncultured Treponema sp. | reverse complement strand
CCATGCAATGCAGCTTCCAAGCTTTGCAAGAATACTTGCATCCATCTGATCTTCTTCAAGCATTCCAAATCCGCCATCTGTCCAGCCAAAGAATGAAAGGAACCAGATTACGATTGTTGAAAGCAAAATGATTGTTCCTGCCTTCTTGATGAATGACCAGCCGCGTTCCCACATTGAACGCATAACGTTTCCAAATGTAGGCCAGTGATATGCAGGAAGTTCCATTACAAAAGGAGCAACTTCACCCATGAAAGGCTTTGTCTTTTTAAGAATAATACCAGAACAAATGATTGCGGCAATTCCGATAAAGTAAGCTGAGGTTGCAATTGCGGCAGAACCACCAAAGATAGCTCCGGCAACAAGGGCTATAAATGGAACCTTAGCACCACAAGGAATGAAGGTTGTTGTCATGATTGTCATACGGCGGTCGCGTTCATTTTCGATTGTACGACAAGCCATAATACCAGGAACACCACAACCTGTTCCAATAAGAACCGGAATAAATGATTTTCCGGAAAGTCCGAAGCGGCGGAAAATACGGTCAAGAATAAAGGCAATACGTGCCATGTAACCACAAGCTTCAAGGAAGGCAAGGAAGATAAAGAGAACCAGCATCTGTGGAACAAAGCCAAGAACTGCACCAACACCGGCAACAATACCGTCAAGAATCAAACCTTTGAGCCAGTCTGCACAGCCGATAGCATCAAGGCCGCTTTCAATGAGAGCTGGAATACCTGGTACCCATACGCCGTAATCAGCAGGATCAGGACCTTCTTCGCCATACTTTTCAACCATTGCATTAGCTTCTGCTATTGCATCTTCTGTAATTTCGATTGGTTCAGAAACTTCCATTGTTTCATCATCAACTGTTACATAAGTAACTTCGCCTGCTTCTGCAGCTTCGAGAATTGCAGCTGAATCGCCAAACTCTTCGGCAGCTTCTTCATAGGCCCCTGTACCAATTCCAAAGAGATGATATCCATCACCAAAGAGTCCGTCGTTTGCCCAGTCTGTAGCAGCGGCACCAACAGTTACCATAGAAACATAGTAAACAAGCCACATAACAAGAGCAAAAATTGGAAGTGCCAGCCAGCGGTTTGTAACTACGCGGTCAATCTTATCTGATGTTGAAAGCTTTGTGCGGTTCTTTTTTGTTACGCATTTCTTAATGATTGATTCGATATACTTATAACGTTCAGCAGTAATGATAGATTCAGAATCATCATCGAGTTCTGCTTCACAAGCTTTAATATCTGATTCAATATGATTAAGTTTGCTTTCACTAACTCCAAGTGCTTTAATTACTTTTTCATCACGTTCAAAAAGCTTAACTGAATACCAGCGGTGCTGTTCTTCAGGAAGATCATGTACAATAGCTTCTTCAATATGAGCAAGTGCATGTTCAACACAGCCTTCAAAACGATGTTTGTACATCATTGGCTTTTTATCTTTTGCCTTGTTAACAGCAATTTCTGCAGCTTCAATACAACCGGTTCCCTTCAAAGCAGAAATCTCTACAACAGGACAGCCAAGTTCTTCCTGCATTGCATCAATATGAATCTTGTCGCCGTTCTTTTTAACAACATCCATCATGTTAACTGCAACTACCATTGGAATGCCAAGTTCTGCAAGCTGGGTTGTAAGATAAAGATTGCGTTCCAGGTTAGTTCCATCAACAATATTCAAAATTGCATCCGGACGTTCTTTTACGAGATAGTCACGGCTAACAACTTCTTCCAAAGTATATGGAGAAAGAGAGTAAATACCAGGCAAGTCCATAATAACAACATTACCATTATGGCCTTTAAGTTTTCCTTCCTTTTTTTCAACTGTTACTCCAGGCCAGTTTCCAACAAACTGATTTGAACCTGTAAGAGCATTAAATAAAGTTGTTTTACCCGCATTAGGGTTTCCTGCAAGAGCTATTTTTATCATTTATTGTACCTCTACCATTTCTGCATCAGCTTTACGAACCGAAAGTTCGTAGCCGCGAACTGTAATTTCTACAGGATCTCCAAGTGGAGCAACTTTACGCACGTAAATTTCTACGCCCTTAGTGATTCCCATGTCCATAATGCGGCGTTTTACCGCACCTTCACCATTAAGTTTTACAACTGTAACGGTCTGACCTGTTTTTGTTTCTTTTAGAGTCATAATCTATTTTTTCTCCTATAAAATGTACACACTAAACAATTATTTTCTGAGCCATTTCTTTGCTTATTGCAACACGGCTATCTTTGACCTGAACAATTACGTTCCCACAAATTTTAGAAATGACCGAAACCTGTGTTCCTGCCACAAATCCAAGATTTTCTAAAAAACGTCGTACTTCTTCTTTACCGTTGATTTTTTTTATCAGGAATGATTCTCCATCGGATACCATACTTAAAGGCATTGTTTTGCTCCTATAAAAAAGTTAGTAAATACTAACGTATAGGTTAAATAAAGTTAGCCCTTACTAACTTTCGGTTATTATAGTTAGTAAGGGCTAACGTGTCAATAAAATGAAAAAAATAATTATAGATGAAGGTTTGTCCAGTTTTTTCAGATTTTAAACTGTTTTTCCATCCCACTCCGCAGAATGGTCACGCTCGTATTTAATTGCAGCATCAAAATCTACTTCAGGTGCGCAATTTTGTTCTACATTGAGCGCAACATTATGAAGCCGACGGATACAATCAGACTTATCTTTATATCCAAGTTTAGATTTTTCAATGCTGTCACGAAGCACACGAATTGATTCATCATAAATTTTAAGAGGAACAGGAAAAGGATGTCCATCTTTTCCACCGTGTGCAAAACTAAAACGTGCCGGATCTGTAAATCTGCTTGGAGTTCCGTAAATAACCTCGCTCACCAAAGCAAGAGACTGTAAAGTTCTAGGGCCAAGACCAGGTGTAAGCATAAGACTCTCAAAATCTTTTGGCTGACTTTCATATGCCGTTGCAAGAACACCACCCAGGCGTTTTAAATCCACATCCTGTTCAAGAACTTCATGATGTGCAGGCATAACAATCGAGCGTTCGTTATTTATAGCAAGTTCCGGAAATAATTCGAGCTGCTCAGGATGGGTGGGAGAAACTTCCCCCGCAACGCCCCCGACAGATTTTCCGTCCTGCATCAAAATCATCTGGCTCGCAGGTTTACCAATCTGTACTATTTCACGAAGCATTCGCTCCGGCTCTTCCCTACTCATTTCCAGAATACTATTTCTGGCACCCTTTGCTTCTGTATCTGTCAGATTTAAGATTTTTCCACGATTATCGCCAACAACCCCACTATGAGGCTCTTCAACAAAAGACCGTAAATTAGTCGAACACCAGTGATATCGTCTTGCTTTTTTTTCAGCTCCGTTCATTCCCTGCTGAACAACAGTCCAGTTACCATTCCGAGTTAAAACAAAATTATGCTGATATAACTGAAATCCGTCCTGAACGGCGTTATTGTCAACTTTAGCTACGAGCTTACTGTTACGTACAAGCTCATCTCCATTAAGCCCTTCTATGGCAGAAATTTCTAAAAGTTCATCTGGAGTTAGACGGGAATACTTCCCTCGCCCGCCACATACATAAATTCCAAGTTCTTTTGCACGGGGATTTAAGCCACGTTTTAGTGCATACATTACGCTTGTCGTAATTCCAGAACTATGCCAGTCCATACCCATTACAGCACCAAAAGACTGGAACCATAAAGGATCACTTAAACGTACCAGAACTTCATCCGGGCCAAAATTTTCAACCAGAGATTCTGTAATTAAAGTTCCCAATACCATCATTCTATCGGCAAGCCAGCGCGGAACTGTTCCTGAATGAAGTGGTAAATCAGCATGTCCACTATTACGAATCATTTTCGTCGGCAGCAATACTTTCTTTAATGCTGTTGAATTTAGCTAAAAGTTCAGGTGGTAATTCTGACTTATTATTTTTATTGCCGCTGCTTGCAGCGGCCGGCGTAAATTTTGAAAGTTCCTTCTCCTGTTTTTCCAGAAGTTCAGCCTGCTTCTTACGAGTTTTTGCAAGTTCTTGATTATAAGCTTCACTCAAATTTACTTTTTCGCCGGCAACACGGAAAGCAAGATTTGTAATTTTTAAATCCGGAAGATTCATTTTAAGCCCGGTTAAAATGAATTTCTGGTACATTCTCAAATATTGAATCCATCCGGGATGGTCAGTTTCAACTAACAAAACACCATTTTTTAAATCTATAACACGAGTATTGCCTGCAAGTCGTTCACCAAGTGGCATTCGTTTTTCACTGTCTTCACTATCATGTTTATATGATCTAACGCCGGAAACAACTTTTTTCCAGACACTGCAAATTTCATTTGCTTCAGAAGTTCCAATATTAGCCACCTGCATCATAATGTCGGCGGCAGAAATTATTTGATTATTCATACCATTCACCGCCTTTTATTTTATACACTTTTGTGGTGTCGTGCATATAGCGTTCATAAGGTTCGCCCGGTAAAAATGTACAGAAGAGCTGATCGTATTCCGGCAACATTGCTGTTAATTTTGCTCTTTTATCAGGATCTAGTTCTAGCAAAACATCGTCCATCAAAAGTACCGGCCGAAGGCCGGTCGCGCGGGTATAATAAATCGATTGTGCAACCCTTAATAAGAGTGATACCAAACGACACTGCCCAGTTGATGCAGTTGGAATAAATAAATGATGATCCAAAACAAAATCAATGCGGTCGCGATGCGGTCCGGATAAAGTTGTTTCTAAGTTCTTATCTCTTTCCCTTTGTGATAAAAGTAAATTTAAAATATCCTGCGAAGCAGGAAAAATTTTCTGACCATCCAAATCCTGTTCTTTCCACGACGGATGGTAATTTATTGAAAGCCCTTCTATCCCGGTAATTTCAAAAAATACTTTTCCAAAAATCTGATTAAAAAGAAAAATTGCTTTTTTGCGTTTTTCCTGAATTATAAGTCCGTATTGAGCAAGCTGATTATCATATACATCGAGCATATCATACTGATGTTCTTTCAAAATCAAATTACGACTTTTCAAAATTTTTTTATAATTTCGAAGATCATCAATGTAAGTTGAATCATAAAGTGTAAGTGACTGATCTATAAAAAATCTGCGGGCTTCTGGTTCACCAGTTGCAAATCTCAAATCATCATGACAAAAAAGAATGCACGGAATAGTATTTATAAGTTCTTTTCTATCCTGAATTTTTTTGCCATTTTTTTCTATTCGTTTTTTATTGTTTTCAAAAATTACAGAAACACGCTGAATATCATCTTCACTTTTTTTGAACATAGAATTCACGCTGAAATCTTTTTCACCTTTTTTTACGATTTGAGAATCAACATGAGTTCTAAAAGAAATTCCGTACGAGGCATAATAAAGTGATTCAAGGATATTACTTTTCCCCTGCCCGTTTTCACCGACAAAATAGACCTCTCTATTCGAAAGGTCTATTTTATCATTTTTAAGATTTCGGAAATTATAAAATGTTTGATATAAGAATGGCATTATATTTATAATTGCAGATTGCTTCGCCTTCGGCTCGCAATGACGTTATTTCGATAATTTCACAAGGAACTTTTTCGTCATTGCGAGGAGCTAAGCGACGAAGCAATCCATATTAGTAGTTCATTGGCATAATTACATGAATGTAATCACCAGCAGCTTCACTGCGCATAATTACAGCCTTTGTAATATTTGCTTCACCGTCACTTCCACCATCAGAAATATTAAAATCAAAAACTACATTTTCTGAATCAATAACTTTCAATGGTTCAGTAACATAAGTAAAGTTCAAAGCCATAGAAATTGCCTGACCATCATAACGGCAAGGAATCTCTTCATCTGCAGTACCAATATCAGATTCAGGCGAAATCAATTTAAGAACACCAGAAGAAATCTTGAAAATAATTCTGCTTACTTTTTTATCAACCATGATTGTTGTACGTTTCAAAGCCGCATCCAAATCAGCTTTGTTTACCATGAATGACATTGTAAGATTTTCTGGAATTACCTTCTGATAGTTAGGGAACTGACCTTCAATAAGAACAGAAGAAAATTCTACATTTCCAAATTTTACAAATACAGATTTATCAATTACTGCAATCTGAATGTTTCCTTCATCAGGTGCATTTTTAAGAACGCATGAAAGAATTTTTGTAGGAATAATTGCCGGCTGAAAATCAGGAATACTGAAACCAGTTTTATTATCACAAGAAAGACGACGACCATCAGTTGCAACCATTGTAAGAGTGTCACCATTTTTTACAAAGTACACACCTGTCATGAAATATCTGTTGCGATCATCTGAAACTGCAAAAATAGTTTCACGAATCATCTCTTTAAAATCTTTTGAAGGAAGCTCAAAGAATGGAACATTTTCACTTGTACCAACTTCAGGGAACTTATCGCTTGCCTGACTCTTAAGCTGGAACTTTACGCGCTTAGCAATTGGTTTAATTGTTACACCAATATCTTCCTGAATAAATTCAATTTCTCCCGAAGGTAAAGAAGAAAGAATACTCATAAACTTATCGCAGAAAATTGTTGTACGTCCTTCTTCCTGAATATCAACTGGAATAGTAGTTGTAAACTTAACTGTTGAATCTGTAGCCTTAATTGTAAGCGAATTGTTTTCGGCTATAATCAAGATATTAGAAAGAATTGAAACAGGACTTTTATTTGTAATAATTTCCTGTGCAATTGAAATTTCCTTTATCATTGCGTCTCTGTCGAATGTGAATTTCATTTTTTTATTCTCCTTATACACCCGGTATATTAATTATAAATTTTTTAAATTTTAGTAGTAGTAATAGTAAGGTATGTTAATACTGTGGAAAACAGATTTATTTCTTTATATTACAAAGATTTAAAATGTTAATAAAAGACTAGTTTCTATTAACTTTTTTTCCACATATCCACATTTTAATCCTTTTTTGCTGATTTATCCACTTTAAACCAACAACTTGGCAACAAATTTTTA
>CAMNIU010000211.1 GCA_946540605.1 uncultured Treponema sp. | reverse complement strand
CAGCTGATGTTATAAAATATTGCATTCCATATTTTGGCATGTTTCCGGACTTATACAGATTGAAGAAAAAGAGAAATTCCAGTAGTGTGACCAGCAAACAGAGGGCTGTTTCAACTCTTCCCAATATTAAAATCTTATCTTCTTTTCTGATGAAGTTTTCTTTAAGCCAGTTGACTATATAAAACTCCTGATCCTTTACTGAAAAAATAACTTTTTTATTATTCTTCAAAAAGAGAGTGATGTTTTTGCAGGAATTACATACATTGTTTAAGGCAGGAAATGGATTGTTCAAATTGTAACATTCTATATCCTGAGGTTTGATTGGAATATCTTTGGTGGGACTTGGTTCTTTCCCCCTGTAGTTCAAGAAGAGATATGAATTAAAAAGACATGTTTTTTGTTTTGAAAGTAAATCCAATGGAATTAACGCTGTCAGGAGATTTGCGAAAGGTGATAGATTATGATAAATGAATGAACAAATAATGGTTACAAAAGTTGCGACTGTAAGAGTAAAAGCTATTTTTGCAAGAGCAACCCTAATGTCAATTTTCTTTTTGAAGTCCATTTTATCTCCCGAGTAAGGCTGGCGGTTATAAATAGCAAAGCAGTTTTTCCAGCCCCACGTCTCTATGATAACTATACGGCTGGATTTGCCTGAAGACAATGGTGACATTGGTTACTTTGGGGTGACCTTTGTCACCCTGATAAATTAAAGCCTGTGACATCTGTCACTTTTTGATTTTTTTTGCGTAAAATGCTAGATTATGGGCTATGAGTAATGCAAAATTAAAAACCGCTGTTCTTGTTAGTGGTGGCGGAACTAATCTTCAGGCTTTAATTGATTATCAGGCAGAATGTGCTGCCAGTGGAAAAGACTGCCCTTACGAAATTGTCTGCGTAATTGCAGATACTAAAAAGGCTTATGCACTTGAACGTGCGGCTAAGGCTAATATTCCAAGCGAAATCTGTTCCCCTTATGCTGTAATGGGAGAGGCAGCCGCAAAGGCAGCAGACCGTGATACAAAACGTCTTGCCGTTTCAAACGCAATGCTTGCGGCCTGCAAAAAATACAGAGCTCAGGCAATTGTTGAGGCAGGCTGTCTTACAGTTCTTGCCGGCGACATCATCAAAGAATACGAAAATAAAATTATAAATTTGCATCCGGCACTTTTGCCAAAGTTTGGCGGAGTTGGAATGTGGGGACACCACGTACACGAGGCTGTTATTGCTGCCGGCGAAAAAGAAAGCGGTTGTACCGTGCACATTGCAGACGGTGGCTGTGACACTGGCCGCATTCTTATTCAAAAACGAGTTCCAGTTTTACCTGGCGATACTCCAGACTCTCTTTACGAGCGCATTGCACCGGAAGAGCACAAGGCCATTGTAGAAGGACTTATCATGCTTGCTAAGGAAATTAGAGGTGAATAAAAAACTTGACAACTCCTGATTAGTGTTATATTGTGTATATACAATATGCACAATATAACACGCAATGGGAGATGTCAAATGAACCTTATTGAAGTAAATGGACTTTGCAAGAACTTTGAAAAGTTCCAGTTAAAAAACGTAAGTATGACGCTTGAAGAAGGTTTTATAATGGGCTTTATCGGGCGTAACGGAGCGGGTAAATCTACTACTCTCAAGACTATGCTCAATCTTATGAAGAGTGATGGCGGAACAATAAAGCTTTGCGGCCTTTCTAATCCCCGAGACGAAATAGAAATCAAAAATCAGGTAGGTTATGTTTTTGGTGGAGTTGATTTTTATCCGGAAGCAAAAATCAGCCGTATAACTGATGTCACAAAATCTTTCTATAAAGAATGGAACGAAGAACTTTATAAAAGTCTTTGCGAGCGTTTTGAAATTGATCAGAATAAAAAGTTTAAACATCTTAGTGCCGGAATGAAGGTGAAATATTCTGTTGCTGTTGCAATGAGTCACAATCCAAAATTGCTGATTCTTGATGAACCAACCAGCGGTCTTGACCCTGCTGCCCGCGATGACCTTGTACTTCTCTTCCAGGAGTTTATAGAAGATGGCCGGCACTCAATTCTTTTTTCAACACATATAACTTCCGACCTCGAAAAATGTGCCGACTATATCACCTATATAAAACAGGGCGAAATTCTTGCTAGTACAGACCGCGAAACTTTCCATAATTCTTATATCTCTGTTGCTGGAAAGAAAGAGCAGTTGGCATCAGAAGTTGAATCAAAAATCATAGGTCTTCATACACATCAGCTTGGCTTTGAAGGTTTGATGAAAGCTGAAGACAGGGCTGTGGCAGAAGCCGGTGGTTTTGAAATCGGGCAGCCAACTCTGGAAGATATTATGATTCATATTGAACGTCGCTAACTAACGTTCGTAAGTAGTACGTGTCATTGTCCGGCTTGAGCGAACAATCTATATACAGGAGAAGATATTTTATGAAATCACAAACTATAAATCTTTTAAAAAAAGAAATCACACTTGGAAATTCTGCACAGACACTAATCTGGTTTATCTGTGCAATTGGAATGAATTTTATTCCAAGCTATCCGGTTTATATTGGGCCGTTTTATATCACACTTGCAATTATGATGACCTTTGCACTTAATCAGTCATCACATGATATTTTGTACACCGTGCTGCTGCCGGTTAGAAAAATTGACACTGTCAAAGCCCGCTTTTTATACTGTGGTCTGCTTGAAGTAATTGTTCTGCTTGCTTCAGTTCTTATTGCTGTCTTAAAACATAATCTGCACTTTCCACAAAACAAGGCCGGAATTGATTTGACAATCGCATATTTTGGCCTTCAGATGATTGTTTTTGCTGTCTTCAATTTTCTTTTTCTTGGCAATGTTTATAAGGACCCGCTTAAGCCTGGATTGCGTTATCTGATTGCTGCAATTGTATATTTTATTGTATATGCAATCTGCGAGCTTCCAATGTGGACATATTTTCATTTCAGTTCATTATTGGCAGAAGGCCAGATCAGCACTCTGCCATCACTGGCACAAATCGGGCTTATGCTTAATGCAACAGAAGGACCTCTTCTTACAAAACAATGCATCGTTTTGTTGTGTGGTCTTTTAATTTTTGCAGGCTCGTGGGCTTTGACCTTCCGTCGTGCTGCCCGACAGTTTGAAAAATACGATATGTAAAATGGACTTAGTATTGTCGCAAAAATCTGACAAACCGATTTATACTCAAATATATGAGCAGATAGCAGCTCAGATAATGAATGGAGAACTTGCCGCTGGTGAAAAACTTCCTCCAATCAGAACTGTGGCCGTTACTCTGCGCGTAAGCGTTATTCCTGTAAAACAGGCTTGGGAACAACTGGAGCGTGAAGGGTTTATTTCTACTGCTGCCGGGCGCGGCACTTTTGTGAGTGAGCTGGCGCATCATGAAATTAGCGGAAAGCGCTCTGCTGCTGCCGAAGAACTTCTGTCCAGTGCACTCAATTCGTGCCGCGACATGGGACTTTCTTTAGAAGAAGTCTTAGAAATCATAAAATCAAAATGGCAGTCTGACTGATAGAACTCCGGCATTATTTGTGATATATTTCTCGCATTATGCAAATCAAAAATCAAAAAGCTTTTGGCTATATTATTGCGGCAGTTTCAGTTTTTTTCTGGGGAATTACCTTTGTTTGTACAAAATATCTTTTACGCGATTTTACTTCGCTCGAAATTCTGTTCTTTAGATTTATAGCTGCGTATATCGGTCTCTGGATTATTCGCCCAAAACGTATAAAAATTGCACCACGTGATAATCTGCTTTTTGCACTTGCAGGACTTACCGGTGTTGTGCTTTATCAGCTCACAGAAAATATTGCAATTCATTTTACAAACGCTTCTAATGTAAGTGTTATCGTAAGCATATGTCCGCTTTTCACAGCAATCATCAGTCAGATATTTTTAAAGGAAAAACATCTTTCAGTCTGGTTTATAACTGGCTTTTTGATTTCAATAACTGGAGTAACGTTAGTCTGCCTTAACGGAAACACAACTTTAGAGTTTAATCCAAAAGGTGACTTCTTAGCACTTCTTTCTGGAATCTGCTGGGGCTTTTATTCTATGCTGATTTCTGTAGCAAACAAAAGAAATTATGACCCTGTATGTTCAACTCGAAGAATATTTTTCTTTTCAGTTTTGATGATGATTCCACTTTCTCTTGGTGGCTGGTTACTTTCGTTCAAGGGTGCTGACGGGGCTGAATTTTTACAGGCTTTGTATTTTTCATTTGATAAGGCTGTTAATGTAAGTCGGTTTTCAAATCCGCTCAACTGGATTTATCTTTTGTTCCTTGGCGTAGTTGCAAACGGTTTTTGCTTTGTAATGTGGAACAAAGCTTGTAAAATTTGTGGAACCGTAAAAATCAGTTGTGCACTTTATCTGATTCCGGTTGTAACAATTATTTTCGCTTTCTTTACACTCGGCGAAAAAATTACCCTTCTTGGAGCTGCAGGTTCCCTGATTACAATAGTTGGACTTTTCATAAGCGAAAAGAAAACAAATCAGTCAAGTTTAGAATAATACTCTTCGAGCTTTGGCTTAGCTATCAGATAATACTTTTCAAGCCTCTTATCAAAATGCTTGCCAAAGCTTTCCATCATAATGGAATCTGCTTCTTCAAAGGACATAGGGTCTTTATAAACACGTTTGCTTACAAGAGCATCATAAACATCAGCTACAGCCATAATGCGGGCTTCCAGTGGAATCTCTTCTCCCTTAAGCCCTTCCGGGTAGCCTGAACCATCCCAGCGTTCATGATGATAGTGTGCAACATTTTCTGCAAGAAGATGAAATGCTAAATCATCAGTGCCTTTAAGAATTTCATGAACAATACGGGCACCTTCAGCCGCATGTGCCTTCATTTTTTCAAATTCCTGAGGACTAAAGCGGCCTGGTTTTCGTAAGATTTCATCATCAACAGCAATCTTTCCAAGGTCATGCATAGGAGCAGCCTTTACAATATTGTGGCAGAATTCAGCTGAGACCTGCAGACTGTCTTCATCCTTATCCTTTTGAATGGCATCAATCAAAAATGCAACAACATCACTAGTGCGTTTAATGTGACCGCCAGTTGAATTGTCACGGCTTTCAACCATGGTTGCCATTCCAAGAATAAGATTGTTATGCATATTTACTATGTGGTCAGTTTTTTGTGCCACCTCATCACGCAGCTTGTCGTTGTATCCGTTTAATAGCGTAATGTATTTCTGATCTTTAGTGTCATCCTGCATGTAGAGAATGTAGCCGCGGTTTACACGGCCATCAAAAAGTTTGCTGATATCAATTTGAAAAATCTGCTTGCCAAAATCTTTAAAGAAACTGTTCTTTTTTGGATTGATGATATATTCGTGAACCTTGCTGATAATTCCTTTATTGAGCTCTGGATTTTTAAGAACTGAATCATCAACCTTGAGTTCTGCAAGTTCCGGGTAAATCTTTTTTGCAAATTGATTACTTCCAAGGTAATGAAACTCATCATCAAAAGAAACAAAGCCGGTTTTACCATTAAAAGCTATGGTTTCAATTACAGTTTCAGTTACATCATAAAGGACAATTCTGCGGCTAATTATAAGCATAACTATTTCACAGGAAATGTAAGCAAGCGGAAGCAAATCTACTTGCAAATGTGCCAATCTTCCTGTAAAGAAAATTAAAATAGGAATCATTTCGCAGGCAAGCATTAAGTGAAGGTTATGACGAGAAACATCATTCTTTTTACGTATAGCATAAAATGTCCCACATATTGTAATTATCATATAAATGACAATTTGAATATAATACAACGTATGAACAATTCCATAAGACTTATGAAGAATCAGCTGATTATCAATTAATTCTCCTGTGAGGTCTTTATAAAATAATCCGAACGAACCAATCGTAAGAGAAAACAAAAAGAATGTAGTAGTAATGGCGAGTAAAAGCAGTCGCAGCCATTTTTTTATATTCAGATTACAAAGATTAAAAATAGCATACATCAAAAATATATGAATAAAAACGCCCAGATACGAGATTTTAATTCCTATGATTGCTTCGGGAATGGTTTTCGAAAATGCAAGAATATAGTATCCAAGACAGGTAACAGGTACAAAAGCAAAAATTAATGTAATAAAAGCAGAAAATCTTTTACGCCAGATTCCCGCATAAATCCCGGACATAATAAGAGAAAGTACAAAGATTATTGAATAATAAACTTTCATAATTATAAAACACCTCAAAAAGCAAAAATAGACACCTCTCAAAGTGACTATCAAAAATGCTGAATTTATTATAACATAGCCTTGTGAAAACTCAAAATACACTTGTAAACACAACCCTCTGTTATATAGAGAAAGATGGCTGCTATCTCATGCTCCATCGCACAAAAAAAGAACACGACTATAATAAAGACAAATGGATTGGAATCGGCGGTAAGTTTGAAAATGGTGAGTCGCCTGAAGATTGTGCCGTGCGCGAGATTCGTGAAGAAACCGGTCTCGAAGTAGAGTCAGAAGATTTAGAATATTGCGGAATTGTTACTTTTGTTGATGTGAGTAATATTAATGAGGGGG
>CAMNIU010000210.1 GCA_946540605.1 uncultured Treponema sp. | reverse complement strand
TTTATAATCATCTTGCTGGAAAAGACGAGCTGGCACGTGATGTTATAGGCCTTTATCCCTTGTTACCAGAAAATCTCTGCCGCTTTCTTGTAATTGATTTTGATAATCATAAAGAAAATGCCGCTCTCTGGAAATCAGATATTCTTGCTGTTCACAAAACTTCTTCTGAATTGCATATTCCTAGTTATATGGAAATATCTCGTTCTGGAAATGGCGGACATTTGTGGTTTTTCTTTGAAGAAAATATCTCTGCTCGCTTAGCAAGAAATTTTGGCAGTGCAATTCTAAAACTTGCAATGCAAAAAAGACATTCAATTTCTTTTGAAAGCTTTGACAGGATGTTCCCTAATCAGGATGAAATTCCAAAGGGAGGTTATGGGAATCTTATTGCTCTGCCTTTGCAGGGGAAGGCAGTAAAAGAAGGTCACTCTGTTTTTGTTGATGATGCTTTCAAGCCTTTTGATGATCAGTGGCGATTTTTAAGTTCTATAAAGAAAATTGATGAAAAATCTATTAGAGGTGTAATTAGAGAAATAGAAAAACTGATTCCAGATTTTGTTGAAAAAGATGAAAGTGTATTAGAGGCGTCAAGTGGAATAAATCTTAAAGAGGATTTCAACAAGCTCAATTACAAGAATGCTTTTTTAACTAAAAACGATTTCCCTTCAAAAGTCAAAATCACACTTTCAAATTATATCGAAATAGAAAAGACAGGAATCTCAGAACGTGCCTTAGGTATTCTTAGACGTACTGCAGTTTTTTTGAATCCAGAATATTATAAAAATCTTAGAATGCATCTTCCCCTGTATAATATTCCGCGCTTTATTGACTGTTCAAAAGAAATTGAAAAATATCTTCTTCTACCGCGAGGCAATCTGCAAACGATTGTTGATATAATTAAAGAGGCCGGAGCATTATATGAAATCTCCGATGCGCGTGAAACTGGAGCAGCAATCGAAATAGAAAACAAAGTTTCTCTTTATGATGAACAGAAAATAGCACTTGCAGAAATGCTAAAATCAGACACAGGAATTCTTTGTGCAGGAACAGGTTTTGGAAAAACGGTGGTTGCTTCGGCTCTTATCGCAGAAAGAAAAATCAACACGCTTATTCTTGTACAATCGCATACGCTCCTTGAACAATGGAAAAAATCCATTAAACAATTTTTGAATTTCACACCAGGTACGATTGCAGCTGGCAAAGATAAATCAACGGGAATCATAGATATTGCGATTGTTAATTCTCTTATAGAAAAAAAATCCGACGAAGTTAAACCTCGTTCATATAAATACGGAATGCTGATTGTAGATGAGTGTCATCATGTCTCGGCATTTACAACTGAAAATCTTGTGGCCAGTTTTAAATCAAAATATGTTTACGGACTTACTGCAACCCCAATCCGCCGCGACGGACATCAGAAAATTATTTTTTACCAGTGTGGAAAAATCTTATATTCAACAACAGCAAAACAGATGAATGCAGCTCAGTCTTTTTATCATTATTTTATTCCCCGTTTTACAAGCTTTCATTTTCTTGCAGAAAAAGCTGATAATAAAAATCCGTCTATAAATCAGTACTATGAAAAAATAATTGAAAACTCTGCACGTAATGAATTAATTATTTCTGATGTAAAGTACGCAATCGAAAATCAGCGAACACCACTTATTCTTTCAGAAAGACTTGAACATCTGGAATTTCTGCAGGAGCAATTAAAAGATTGCGCTCAAAATGTTGTTCTAATTACTGGCAAAGGAACCCAAAAACAAAAAAGAGAGCAGCTGGAAAATCTAAATAATATTCCAACCGAAGAAAGCTTGATAATTCTTGCAACCGGAAAATATGCAGGGGAAGGATTTGATTATCCAAGAATTGATACCCTCATGTTAGCCATGCCTTTTAGCTGGAAGGGAACTCTTTCTCAATATTGTGGTCGTCTCCATAGAAACTTTGCAGGCAAGGAAGAGGTTATCATTTATGACTATGTTGATTTCCGAATCCCTGTTTTTGACAGGATGTATCAAAACAGATTGAAAGGATATAAGCAGCTTGGTTATACAATCAAACAGAAAGAAAAAGAATTTGATAAGAATGGTTCAAGTGAAACAAACTCCAGGCTATATTCTAAAGAAGAATATCTCCATGATTTTGAAAAAGATATATCGAATGCAAAATCAAAAATTATAATAACTGCGCCATATCTTTCAAAAACAGAAACACAAACCTTCGCCCTGCTTACTGCAAAAAAGATAGCAGAAGGAGTGACGATAATTGTCTATGTCAAAAAAGCAAGTGACGAAACAAAGAACAATAAACTGCAGACTTGTATTCAACTTTTATCAAACATAGGAATCAGAGTAGAAGAAAAAGATGATTTGTCCCAAAAGATTGCAATAATAGATGAAGAAGTTTTGTGGTATGGAAATATAAATTACCTGGGTTATACGGAAATGGAAGAATGCTGTATGAGAATCGAAGATGCTAAAATTGCTTCGGAGATTGAAGGGGAAGTGATTGAATAAAAATCATTAAGCAAATTTTAATTTATAAAGAATAAATTATCAGGAGTCCTCATGTTCATCCAATTACCCGAAGAAAAACGAGATTTAATAAAGTCGCTCTTTCAGAAAAAGCAGCCTAACAATTCTGCGCTCTGGTGTTATTTTGATGGGAAGATGACGGGCAAGACTTTTGTAGATGACATCACTTTTCCCACAAAAGCAATCTGCAGGCTGGACATGAGCTGGACTTATATCAGCGATGATGCGGATTTGCCCTGGATTGAAGATGTTTTGGGCGAAGTTATAAAAAAGGACTGGCTTCAGGTAATTTGGGTTCCGGAGAGAAAGGGTACATATCCACTAAAAGAGTTTGCAAAAATAATTCCGCGCTTTGAGTTTATAGAAAGAAAAGAAGTTTTAGAAAAACCATGTGATGTGGAAATCACACCTTTTACAAGTGAATTGTTTGACAAGTTGCCGGAAGATTATAAAAACTGGCATTTGCAGAATTATGGCACAAAAGAAGCTTTTCTTGAAAAAGCCTTTGGATTTTATGCTGTAGAAAATGGCGAAGTTTGCTGCGAGAGTGAGGCTGCCTTTACTGCCCACGGATTTACGGAAATTGGGATTTACACTTTTGAACCATATCGTAGACGTGGCTTTGCTTTTGCGACTTGTCTTAAAACTCTGGAAGAACTTGAAACGATGGGCTTGAAAGCAATCTGGGCATGTGATGAAGAGAACGCAGAATCAGTTAGGCTTGCCAAACGGCTGGGTTTTGTGAATCCTGTGGAGTATGAGTTTCTGTATTTTCCAACGAGAAATTAATTGAATGTTGATGCGCAAGGGTATGGAGCCACGCCGAAGGCGGCCACCGCAACGAAACGAACTAACGGTAGTTAGTGAGTGAAGTGAGGAGGCTGGAGCGATAGCGGAATGGCGAAACACCCGACAGGCTCGGAGCGTAGCGGAGAGCCTGGTGCGCCCAAAATAAAAAAAGGACTTTGAAAATGAACCTTCAAGATTGTTACATCGAAGAAGATCTCTTCCCAAAAATTTTTACAAACTTTGAAGAGCGGGATTATGGGATTCTGTTTTATAATACGGAAAATAAAGATTCCTTTGACTCTAATCATGCGGTGATTTACAGGGAGCGGATTCAAAATCTGCAGGCGGTGTTTTCTGATATTGCTGACTTTTACAAAGCAAAGGGAAGCCGACCGATAATTTATCAGTCGATGCTGGATGACAACTGGTTTGATGAAATTAAAGATGAACTTGCGGTAGGCGGTTACAGAAGCTGGACTGAAAATCAGGAGTTTATGTTCCTTAAAGAAAAGAATGAAATTGTTCCAAACCCTCAAATAGAAATCCGCAAGGTTGAAAAGTGGTCTGAAGAAACTGAAAATGTTTTAGTCGAAGCAGAAGAGCCCTGGGAAATCAAGGTTGCAAAAAAGACTCTGGAATATCCGGGAGCCTGGATGTTTGCGGCTCTTTTGAAGGGGAAGCCTGTTGGGCTCTTGTATGGTCATATTTCTGAAAGAGCCTGCCGGGTTGATTATCTGATTGTTTCTAAGAAGTACAGAAAGCTGGGTGCCGGGCGTGCACTTTTTTACAGGTATGTGGAATGGTGCAAGGAGCGGGGAATAGAAAACTGTTATATCTGGCCGGACGGAGAAACTCCAAAAAAGATTTACGAAGAAGGCGGCTACAGGCTTGTAGAAATCTGCAGAGCCGGGCGCGCGGTGATGGAGTGAGGGAACGGTGGAGTGTTGGTAAGCGTTGTGAAGTCGAGAAGTAGCGGAGTACCGAAGCGAAGGTGTGATTTATGAAAATAGATTTTAGGGAAGCGGTTGTTGCAGACGCAGTACTTCTAATAGAGATTTACAATTCCGCGTTTTACAAGGATTTTATCAGATACGGCGAGTGCCCCGCTTATGGAAGAAGTCTTAAAGAGATGCAGCGGTCTATCCTTGAGTTTCCGAAGTTTGTGATTTTGTGTGACGGGATGGCAGTTGGCTGCATTTCATGTAAGGCTGTTGAAAGCGGCATTTATGAAATTGGCTGCCTTTGTGTTAGGCCGGAATTTCAGGGGAAAGGAATTGGAACTGCGGCTGTGGCATTTGCAAAATCGCATTATGAGGATTGGAAAAAGTTTACGCTGATAACTCCGGTGGATAAAGAAGAAAATGTCCGCTTTTATACGGAAAAGTGCGGTTTTAAGATTGCAGCGACCGAGATGGATGGAAGTGTGAAGGTTGAGCGTTTTGTCTTGGAAAGATGAAACTGGGAAACGAAAAGTTTGCTTTGGGTGAGCGGAAAATCAGATAAAAACATATAATTTTAGAAAATAATGCAATTTATATGTTAACTTGTAATTTTATTTTTTGATTATTAAGAACATAAACATATAAATTCGCTGATTTGCTTGAATTATATGTTTAAAAACCGAAGAAGATATCTTCTTTTCTCGTTAATACTCATCTTTGTAATGCAATTTAAGACTTTGTTAACATATATAATTGAATAAAATCTGAAAATATATGTTAACAGAGTAAAGAGATTTATTTTATATGTGGAAAAAAACATATAATTTACATTTTTCTGTTGATTTATATGTTTTTTTACGAAATGAAAAAATAATCCATTCTTATTAGAATTTATGTTATTATAGTAATCAGGAAAAAATGATCAAACTAATCTTAATTCGCGGAAACTCCGGAAGCGGAAAAACATCCCTCGCAAAAGAACTCCAGCAGCGATTTGGAAAAACTTCACTTCTCATCTCACAAGACCTGGTTCGCCGACAAATGCTGAATGTCAGGGACGGTCGTGATTGTCCTGCAATTCCACTTTTGATAAATCTTGTAAAATATGGCCACGACAATTATGAGATTACAATTCTCGAAGGCATTTTGTACACGGGTTTTTACAAGTCGCTTTTCGAAGAAATTGCACGTTTGTTTGGCGATAATATCTTTGCTTATTATTACGACATCCCTTTTGAAGAAACTCTTAAACGTCATCAGACAAGAAGTAATAGGGATGATTTTGGTGAGGTTGAAATGCGAGACTGGTGGATTGAAAAAGATTATATAGGATTTATTGCAGAAAAGCCGATTTATGAAAATGAAGCACTGGAAGCTGTGGCTGAAAAGATTTATTCGGAAGTAATTTAAAAAATGATAGATAGAAAAGTATGATATAATTATTCAAAAATGGAAAACATAATTCTGAATACCTGGATAGAAATAAAAAGTGGTCTCAAAGTTCGTCTGCTGATGAAGCCAGGTGACAATGGTTGCTCTTTTTTGATAATGGAAATAGATGAAAATGGCAGCATCAGTAAGAAAGTTCTGGTAGTAAAGGGGCGACAGGTTTTCGATAATTCTGGAAAATCCCTGGATTTTGGCGACGCTTATCCAATCACAACAGATCACGGTAAACTGATGATTACAAAGCAATTTATAAAAAGCTGGTTATAGGAAACAATATGGACACAGAATGGTCAAATAAAAACAAAAAGATGCAGACGCTCATTTCGAAGGAAGTGACTTTTGCTGATGGAATAAAAGTTCTTTTTGAGCTGCGCGCCGAGCTTTTTGAGCAGATAACTTCTATTGTAAAAACCTTTCCGCCTGGGGCTTTTTATCAGATGCCTTTTGGTGTGGGAAAGGGGGCGCATCATACGACGCTTGCCTGGTCACTCTGGCATCTTTTCCGAATTGAAGATATTGTTGTGCACACGCTGATTTTGAAAGACCAGCAGATTCTTTTTAAGAATGGTTGGTTAGATAAAACTAACAGTTCGGTTATTACAACTGTCAACGAGCTTGACGGCGATGCGATGATTGAGTTTTCAAAGGCACTGAATATCAAATCAACTTATGAATATAGCAAGGCTGTGATGGAGTCTACAAATGGAATGCTGGCGGGCTTGCAGTTTGCTGATTTGAAGAAAACTTTTACGGACGAGGACAAGGAACGGCTTCTTGCCAGCAAATGCGTTAGCCCGGACGAAAGTTCCGCCTGGCTGATTGATTACTGGTGCAGTAAAAATATCAAAGGGCTGATTCAGATGCCTATGTCTCGCCACTGGATAATGCATGTAGAAGCGATGAGGCGCATCAAAAACAAGTTGTGTCAGCAGGCAAAAAAAGGTGTGGATCAGATTGCCTATTGCGGACTTTCCTGCGCCCACTGCTTTTTGACTGCCTGGTGTGGTTCTTGCAGGACAATTTACAACACCTGTTCTTTTGCAACCTGCTCGCCGGATGGAGTCTGTCCTAACACAGCCTGTTGCAAAGAAAAAGGCCTGGATGGTTGTTACGAATGCAGCGAGCTTTATGATTGTAAGAAAGGCTTTTACTCCCTTGGAAAAGATACAAATGCGATAAGGGCCATGGCGCTCTTTATTCAAAAGTATGGCAAAAAAGAATTGCTGCGAGTTATGGATACAATGCATTCAAAAAGAAAATTCGAAAAAATCCAGGAAGTCCTCGGCGAGCAAATTGACGAGGGCTTAAAGATTCTGGAAGAATGGAGAAATAAATAATGACAAAAATAGAATACGTAACATCAAATGATAAAACCTTTTGGTACAGTCTGGACAAGCATTTGCCGGAAAAAGAATTTGAAAACAAGGTTGCCAGCAAACAAGGCTACGTGATTTTTGCAGATGACAGGCCGGTTGGACTTTTGCGCTATAATTTGTTTTGGGACAACACTCCTTTTTGCACTCTGCTTTTTATAGACTGGCAGGAACAGCATAAGGGCTACGGAAAACAATTGCTGAAGCATTGGGAGGAGGATATGAAGGCTCAAGGCTACGGTATGGTTTTGACTTCAACTCAGGTTGATGAAACTGCCCAGCACTTTTATAGAAAAAACGGCTACAAAGATTGTGGCAGTCTTGTAATGAATATCCCGGGCTATGAACAGCCTATGGAAATGTTTTTGAGCAAAGGATTATAGAATATGAACATGAAATTACGACCCTATAAAGCCGAAGACTCTCGGATTATCTGCAGCTGGGTAAAGGATGAAAAAACTTTATTCCAGTGGTCGGCCGATAGAATCGGGAAGTTTCCGTTGATGGGAAATGAGTTGAATGAAAATTACGCAGAGAGAAAAGCCGGTCTGGATTTTTTCCCGCTTACAGCAGTTGATGAAAAAGAAAATGTAATCGGGCATCTCTTTGTTTTGATTCCTGATACCAAAGTGAAAACGACAGTGCGCTTTGGTTTTGTTATTGTCTCTCCGGAAATACGTGGCAAAGGCTACGGCAAGAAAATGCTTAAGCTTGCAATTGAATATGCCAAGAAAGAATTGAAGGCTAACAAAGCAACACTTGGAGTTTTTGCAAATAATCCAAAGGCGCAAGCCTGTTATGAGGCTGTGGGGTTTAAGGCATTCAGCAAAAGAGTTATAAACATTCTTGGTGCTGACTGGGAATGCATTGATATGGAATTAAATTTGCAGTAGGAAGATGCGCAAGGGTATGGAGCCACGCCGAAGGCGGCCACCGCAGGAAACGGTGGTTGAGCTTGGCGAAACTACCGTTTTCGAGGAGGCTGGAGCGAAAGCGGAATGGCGGAACACCCGACTGGCTCGAAGAGCCAGATGCGCCCGGAAGAAAAAAATGATTATAAAGGAACTGGACTACAAAAAATATAAGGGCCAAAAATATCAGGCGGAGATTCTTTCGGACAGGTATCTTTCTATTGAACCGGAGAGCGAAGGTTTTGCTATTAAGTGGGAGATGAGTGAAGAGCCTCTTAGAATGACGCTTAATGAAGATTTGCTGTCGGACTGGCTTGAAGATCCTGTTGCTTATGGTGCTTTTGAAGGCGACAAACTTATTGGCATGGTTGAAGGATTCTTAGAAAAATGGAACAATCGGTTTAGGATTGCGAACATCTGCGTGATTGACCAGGCTAACAGAAGAAGCGGGATTGGCACAAAACTCATGGAGACTATCTTAAAGGCTGCTGAAAAAAGTGGTGCCCGGATGGTGGTGCTCGAAACGCAGACCTTTAACTTTAAGGCAATTTCATTTTATAAAAAACACGGATTTGAGATTATTGGCTTTGACAGGTATGCCTACTCCAACCGCGGGCCGGAAGAACATAACATGCGCTTGGAGATGGGGAAGATGCTGTGATGAAAAGACGGAGTGATGGGATGCTCTGGTGAAGAGTTCGTTGAAATAGAGTAAGTTTGTTTAAATAATTGAAAAAAAACATATAATTTACCATTTTTATAAATAATATATGTTTACTTGCCAATCTGAATCCTAATATTTTTCATTTTAAACATATAAAGTGACCAAAATACTTAAAATATATGTTTAAAATCGCTTAAGATGCTTTTTTTATTGGGTATAAGTCTGATTTCTCACTGTTTTTTAGAATTGGTTAACATATAATTTAGGCTGGAAGTTGAGATTATATGTTAACTACAAAGGAATCTTTGATGTCCTATGAACAAACAAACATATAATTCCTATATATTTGTTAATTTATATGTTTTTAATATCGAATTTCAAAAGAGAAAAGAATTATCTGTCAAATAATTCTTTCTAATAAACATATTTACTGTTGAAATGATTTAGTCTGAAATAGTAAGATAGTTTTATAGTGTATAAGTGGAACTCATAAACTTATGGAAATAAAACGAATAAATCAAAATGATATTCCGGTTCTCGCAGGGGCTATGGCAGCGTCATACTCTGAAGAACCGTGGAATGAAAATTGGACGCAGGAAAAAGCCGAAAGAAGGATCCGTGCGGTTTTGGGTAACTTTGAAGCAATGGGACTTGCGGCTTTTGATGACGGAAAAATAATCGGTGCGGTACTGGGTTATGTGGACCCCTATGCCGAAGAAGATTTCTTTTTTGTTTCTGAGCTTTTCGTAATTCCAGAAAAGAAGAAGCAGGGGTTTGGAAAGCAGCTGCTGGCAGAACTTGAAAAGGCGCTAAAAGAGAAAAATGTCTCTGTGCTTCAGCTGATTTCTATTGATTATAATAAACCCTTTTATAAAAAGTGCGGCTTGAATCGCGATGCCTGTTCAGTTCAATACAAAAGGATTTGAAAAATGAAAAGTAACATCACAATAAAAGAAGAGCGAATCAGCGCAGAAGAATACATTGATTTTCTCAAACGCACAGACCTTGGCTCTCAATATCCTAAGGAACGCTTTTATGAGCGTATTCCAAAGCTTGTGAAAAATGTGTCCATTAGTCTTGTGGCGCGGAATGAGAATGGACTTGTAGTGGGGTGTTTGTTCGGACTAACTGATTTCTGTTATTGGCTTTATATTACAGATTTAGGCGTAGACAGAAATTATGAAAGGCGGGGAATCGGTCGTGCTCTTATGAAAAAGGCTCACGAGCTTGCCGGTGGTGAAAAAGATATTGCCGTTTATCTGATTGCTAACGAAAATGCAATTCCCTTTTATGAAAAACTCGGCATGAAAAAATCTGACGATGTAATGCAGTATAATCACATTGAATGGACTGAGTGGACTGTGGGAAGCAATAAATAATCCGCTATAAAATAAATCGAAAAATTTTGATAATATAAAAAAGAGGTAAATATGAAAGATTTAAACAAGATTAAAGAATTGTGTCCGTCGGCTTATGATTTTATTGTAAACAAGGCAGACGGGGCTGCGGTGGGGAAATATGAGCTTGAAAGCGGCGCTTATGTTAGTGTGCAGGAATATACAACAAAAGCACGTAGTGAGGCAAAATATGAGGCTCACAAAAAGTTCATCGACATTCAGCTGATTTTGAGCGGTAGAGAATTGATTGCCGTAACTCCGATTGAGAAAATGGAAATCAAAGACGAATACAACGAGTCCAAGGACGTGATGTTCTTCCATCATAATGATGAATGCACAGACTATGTTCTTGAAGTTGGTGATTTTCTGATCCTCTATCCACAGGATGTTCATATGCCGGGAGTTTGCGTTAACGAACGTTCGTTAGTACGGAAAATTGTTGTAAAAGTACCGGTTTCTGAGTAGATCAAAAATGAAAGACTCAGATAGCTTTGAAAAATATTTGGATTGACTTAATACAGAGAGTTATTGTCTGAACTTTTAAACTTCTAGTTTAATGCTTTTCTCGTCATTGTCTGGTAAAATTAAATGGAGATTTTTGGTGTTGGCAGGAGACATTTGTGGCAGAGAAAGAAATTATCCTATTTGAAAGCGTAGACAAATCTGTAAGTCTTTCGGTTCCTTTTGAAAATGAAACGGTTTGGTTGAATCGTCAACAGATGGCTTCTCTCTTTGATCGTGATGTAAAGACAATTGGAAAGCACGTAAAGAATGCGATTGAAGAAGAATTGGAGGGTATTTCAGTTGTCGCAAATTTTGCGACAACTGCCTCTGATGGGAAAATTTATGATGTAGAATATTACTCGTTAGACGTCATAATTTCAGTCGGCTACCGTGTAAAGTCTAAGCGTGGTATAGAATTCCGTAAATGGGCAAACTCGGTACTCAAGCAATATATTCTAAAAGGTTATGCTGCAAATGACCGCCGCCTCGAAGAACTTCGCCAGACTTTACAGATAATCCGTCGAACAGAAAATCAGCTGGATACAAATCAGATTCTTTCAGTCATTGAGCAGTATACTTATGCACTTGATTTGCTTGATGATTATGATCATCTTAGTGTAAAAAAGCCGGATGGAACTTCTGCAAATTATCGCCTCACTTATGGAGAAGCCAGAAAGGTTATTGATTCAATGAAGTTCGGCGATGCAAGTTCTCTTTTTGGAAACGAAAAAGACGAATCCTTTGAAGGTAGTATTAGTGCGGTCTATCAAACCTTTGGCGGAAAAGATGTTTATCCTACGGTGCAGGAAAAAGCCGCAAATCTTTTGTATTTTATCACAAAGAATCATTCCTTCAGTGATGGTAACAAAAGAATAGCTGCAACAATGTTTCTTTATGACAGAGTAAGGTGTCATCACGGGAGCTTTCTAAAATTCATCACCTCCACCTTCTCCAGCACATCAAAGGTTATTGTACCTTTTTTGATGTAGTATAGGGTATGGCATTTTTCCCAGTGGACGCCTTTCTGGGGGCAGGTGCCGGTGTATTCAAAACCATATTCGGCTAGTTCGGCTTTTATTTTGGCGGGGGTGTAGGTTTTCTTTTTTCCTTGGTGGTCGCGCCAGTTGTTCAGGTGAACAGGTAGGATGGAAAGACAGGCTCCCTTTTTTAGAATGCGGTGAGATTCTTCGTAAAGCATATACTTGCCTTTGCCGTCTCCACCGTGAAGTGCATCGTAAAGCAGCACTAAGTCCAGAGAGTTGTCCTGAAAATCCTGCAGATTATGAACTTCCTTATTGATTAAGGTGATGTTTTTGATTCCACGGGCTGCAACTTTTTCGCCTACCTCTTTCTGGCAGACCAGGCTACAATCAATTCCGTAGATTTTTCCATTGGGATAAGCATTGCTCAAGGCAAAAAGATTTTCTCCAAAGCCATAGCCAAAATCAAGCACAGTTGGAGCGCTCTTTGCATCGGGTGCCAGAGGCATCTGGGCAAACAAATCCCTGCCGTCAGTTTTTTCCCAGATGGCAATGTCGTCGTATAAATGTTCGTTTGTGTTTGAATAGTTCATTATACGCTTCCTCTACCTGCAAGCTATATAAATATCCATACTCTCGCCATCGGTTTCAAAGCAAGGAATAACGCCCTCGGCTGACTGAACAAGGCCATTAGTTCTCATAAAATCTCCAAGCGTTTGATAGGCACCCGGAATTGTCACGAAAGGATTTTCAAAGGGGCGGTCAACGTGAATTGCCGCATATTTATGTGCTGTCTGTTCTTTGATTTTGCAACCCTGAGGCGCAACTCCATCAGGTAGAATCAAAGCCGCCGTGTATCCGTGCATATTAAAAACATTGATCTGCTCCTGAGAAAGATTTGGAAAATCCCAGCCGATAACGCGGGGAACTTCTATTCCATTTTCTTTTGCAAGCCTGTACATTCTGCCAATCGCATCGCTTTCGGGCTCCGTGCTGATTACAGTGTGCTCCACATAACGAAAGTCGGGAACTTCTTCAAGCCGGAGGTTAGAATAGGAATCACTCTGTTTATCCATTTCATCTCTAAAAAGATTATCCAGGGAACAGTTAAAGATTTTGCAGATTTCAAGTGCCTTGTCCATCTCAGGTTTTGCCGCATCTATTTCCCATTTTGAAATTGTCTGGCGACTTACGTTCAGTTTTTCTGCCAGAGCTTCCTGAGTCATATTCCCGCTAAGCTTTCTAAAATATTGAAGGTTCTTTCCAAAACTCATTTTTTCCCACCTCCTTAAAAATTCCGCGTTTGTGGTGCTGCATCCATATTTGCAATTCGTATTTTATTCTGGGTTACAAATATAAATTAACAAAGATGCTCCGTAAGTTCCACCAACTGGCAAGTGCTTTTTAGAAAGATTGTGCAACTTGATGTTGCGGGATAAACTGTCTGCAATGATATGGTCAATATTCGTCGGATTGATTTACTTTCCTAAGTGCAGCTACAAAATCGCAACCTTTTTCTTTCACAGCTTCTGGATTTATCGGATAATGGACATTATAAAGCACCCCTTTATCTCCGAACATATCCTCCATATAATCCTTTTCTATATGACCGCCTACGACTTCAAGACAAATCATAACATGA
>CAMNIU010000209.1 GCA_946540605.1 uncultured Treponema sp. | reverse complement strand
GCGGAATTGGTAGACGCGCTTGGTTCAGGTCCAAGTGTCCTTACGGTCATAGGAGTTCAAGTCTCCTCTCGGGTACTCAAATGAGATTTTTGTTGCAGAGAACTTTAATACGTTTTCTGCTTTTTTTATGTCTGAATTATTTTCCTTATAATTTGAATTATAAAGAGTGTCTCCTTTTACAGGAAAGCCTGACCAGGCTAAATGACAGCGTACCTGGTGACGGTACCCTTCAGTAATGCGGCATTCAGCAATGGCTGTGGTATTGTTTTTCTTTTCGATTATGATTTCTGTTGTGTATAATTTGGGTTTTCCAAGTTTTGCAAGAGCTGCTTTTCCGGATTTTTCTGTTACAGGGCGAACTTCTTTTCGGCCTTCTCCATATGGACGGAAATAGGATGTGGTGGTTATCATGGATTGCTTGAAAGAAGGTGTGTCTGGTGGAAAACCTTCTAGTATTTTTGAATTATCTGGGAGAATGTCGCATTCGGCTGTGTAAAATTTTATAAAGCGACCAGTCTTCTGTTCCTCATTCAAAAAATCATAACATTCCTGTGACGTCGCAATAACCATAAGCCCATCAGTCGCCGTATCGAGGCGATGCAAAAGTCCGAACTCAATTTCTTTTTTCCCGTGAACACCACTAATCTCCGGAAACTTTTCTATTGCCTGAGCCAAAGCATTTTCCGTGTTGCCTTCTACAAGCGGTGCCGACGCAAGCCCTTTGGGCTTGTATATCACGAGAAACGGTTTTTCGATTGTTGGTTCGTGGATTATTTCAATGTTCATTTTTTATTGTTGTTTGTTTCGCTGTGCTCGCAATGACGATGTTGCTGCGCTCGCAGGGATTTCTTTTGCAAACTTTGCTTTCAGTTTCTTTTCAATTTTCTGGAAGCGGCCAGGAACTCTTGTTCGGAAGGTTGTGTAATCTTCTGAACCTGGAAGCTTTATTCTTAGCTGCACGGAATGGAGCATAAGAGTTGCATCCGGAAAATTAGAATCTGGTTTATTATAAACTGAATCGCCTAAAATCGGGCATCCAAGATATTTCATATGAACGCGAATCTGATGAGTTCGGCCAGTCTTGAGGCGAACTCTCATAAGTGAATAATTTCCGTAAGTTGCTATGCAATGATAAAGCGTACGCGCAAACTTTCCATCGTCAGTGTCTGTTACTGCCTTAAAGCGATGTCGGTTTTTCGGATCACGTATAATTTGAGTTCTTATATCACCAGTGCGCTGTTTCGGGCGGCCACAGCAGATGCAGATATATTCTTTTTGAAGTGATTTATCTTTAAACTGTTTTTGCAAAAACTCTTCGGCATCGCGGTTTTTTGCTGTAATGATAATGCCGGAAGTTTCTTTATCGAGACGGTGAACAATTCCAGGTCTGCGTCGTTCAAGAATTTCTGCTGCACTTCCCTCTTTAAGCTGTTCTACCGATTGTCGTCCCCAGTGATACAAAAGTGCATTTACAAGAGTTCCCGTCCAGTTTCTGCAGGCAGGATGTGTTACCATTCCCTGTGATTTATTTACAACTGTGACATTATCATCTTCATAAATAATATCTAAAGGAATATTTTCTGGATCAATATTATCTGGAATGTTATCTTCCCATTGAATGTCAATCTGGTCGCCAGCTTTTACCTTTTGAGAAAGCTTTACTTTTTTTCCGTTTACGAGGATTTCATTTACTCCGCTTTTAAGTTTTGAGCGGTTCATTCCGTTTGGAAGAGATGCTATAAATTTATCGAGGCGCTGCTGATCTGGAAAATCAGCCGGAACTCTGGCACTAAAAAAAGGCATTATTCTCCAATCTCCTGAACTTCAATTTCGTCTTCAGCCGATGGAAGAGGAATTATCTGTGCATCTTCATCTTCGGAAATAGGAATAATTGAAATATCATCATAATTGATTTGGTTTGCGCGTTTTTTATGTGAACGGCGAATAATCTGTACAATTAAGTCTGTCAGTCCAATTCCAATGCACACACCAAGTGAAGTTAAAATCAAATTTCTTTGCTCTTCCTGAGAAAAAGAAGATGCTGCAAAAATATCCGGCTGATAGGCAGAATCAAAATCATGCTGAACATATCGCCAGGTAGAATATGCAAGAGTTGTGTCCAGTGTAACAAAAGGAAGTGCACCAAGAGTAATAATTTCAAATCGGCGTATATCCTTCATTGTTTGTGGCAGCTCATCGCTGTCATAAGGTTTTGGCGTTGTGTCTGCAGCAAATGCTGGAACTGAAATATTCAGAAGTAATGAGAAAATCAGGATTTTAGCAATCAGATTTTTTTTCATTTTGAATAATCCCTTTCTCCAAAAATTGCAGTTCCTACGCGAACAAGGGTTGAACCTTCTTCGATTGCAATTTCAAAATCGCCTGACATTCCCATGGAAAGTTCTGTCAAAGAAAGATTTGTATATTCACTGCGAAGCTTTTCTGAAAGTTCGCGGAGTGTTATAAAAGATTTTCTGATTAATTTTTCTTCATCAGTAAAAGGAGCCATTGTCATAAAACCGCATGGTATTATGTGAGGGAACTCACCTTTTGCACATGCTTCAATTGATTCTCTCAAAACTGCTTCTGATTCATATCCGGATTTTGATTCTTCTCCGGTGTGAACTTCGAATAAGATTTTGATTGTGCGGTCCAGCTTTGCGCATTGTTTTTCAATTTCCTGCAGCAATTCAAAACGATCTACAGATTGAATGCATGATGCAAAGGTAACTGCTTTTTTTACTTTATTTGATTGAAGCTGTCCAATCATGTGAACCTGGATTTCTGGATGAGCTTGCAAAAGCGGCGGAAATTTTTCTGAAGCTTCCTGTACTCGGTTTTCACCAAATAAGAGCTGGTCTGCCTCAAAAGCTTCTATAACAGCTTCTACAGGATGAAACTTACTAACGGCCATTAGTTTTACTGAACCTTCTGCACGTCCTGATTTTTTTTCTGCTTCTATGATTTTATATCTGATGTTTTCGAGATTTTCTTTTATGTTCATTTTGCATCCTCAATTACATCAGAAAGATGAAGAAGTTCCGAAAGTGTCAAAACTTCTGCGCGCTTCATAATATCAATTCCAGCTTTTTCAAGACAAGAAACTGCAAGGTCATTATTTTTTAAAAATTGAGAAAGATTATTTCGTACTGTTTTGCGACGGGAACTGAAAAGTGCCCGCTGCATTTTGATAAACAGTTCAGGATTTTTACAGCAAGGGAAATCAGCTTTTTTAGTAAATACAACAGCACGTGAATCTACATTCGGTTTTGGCCAGAAGTTTCCACCGGCT
Source organism: uncultured Treponema sp. (assembly GCA_946540605.1). GTDB lineage: Bacteria > Spirochaetota > Spirochaetia > Treponematales > Treponemataceae > Treponema_D. The sequence continues at coordinate 2,337 of CAMNIU010000209.1, read as the reverse complement.
AAATCTAAAAGCGGTTTTACATCATATGCCCACTGACATAGTGCCGAAAAGGATGAATAATCTGCAGTTCCAGGCTTTGCACACATACGCTGAGCAACTTCTTTCTGAACAGTAAATACACATTTTTCAAAGCGAACATTATTTTCGATTGTATCTGCAATAATTGTAGCGGCGATATTGTATGGGAGATTTCCAAAGAATCTGTCTGGCTGTCCGGCTTCTTTCAACTGGCCTTTCCAGGTTTTCATAACGTCGCCTTCTACAATACGGAAGGTTCCAGCCTTTGTGTAATTTTCAAAAAATCCACTGATTAAAGATGCAAAACCACGGTCAATTTCAAAAACCGTGAGATCAGCTCCCCGTTCAAGAATCGTGTTAGTCATGGCTCCAAGCCCCGGACCTATTTCCCAAACCTTCATGCCTTCTGTAAGTTCAAGTGCATCTACAAGGCGGCGACGTGCATCTTCATTAATCAAAAAATTCTGTCCGAATTTCTTCTGCATTGAAAAGCCGTTTGCGTCGAGAACCTGTTTGAGTTCGGCTGGTGAATTGTAGTCAGGATGCTTCAATTTTGACTCCGCTGTTATAAACTGAAATTGGGTACCTGTGAAAAAATCTTCACAATGTAATTAATAAAATTATACTGCAAATTAATAATAAATTCACTAGGTTTTGAAAGGATTGGAAATATAAGACTTAAGAGTATTAGTGAAAGACCACAGTAAATAAATAAAGTAACAAAAGGCGAAACAACAGTTGCAGATATAATTCCAATCGGACTAAATGAGCCGAAAATGTTTAAGGAAATTGGGGCTGTAAAAGTTTGTGCTGCTGTTGCGGCTGACAAAGAGGATGAAAAGCTCCTTGGAAAAAGCTTTGTATAAATACGGTAAAAAAATCTGTTGAAAATTAAAATGCCGGCTAAGGCTCCATATGAAAGAATAAATGCAGTTTCGTGAATATCCTGCGGACAGATTGCGCTCTGTAATAAAAATGAAAAACAAAGAATGGAAAGTATATCTGGTTTTAAGGCTCCTGCGATAGTTGAAACTAACATTAACAGAGCGCAGATAAAGGCTCGTGTGAGGGATGGCGAAAAGCCTGCAAACCACACAAATGCGACCAGTGTTATTATGCGCAGAACGAATGTAAGTTTTTTTACTCCCGCACGGTTGCCAAAGAATATAGCTATTGCTGAGAACATTGAAAGGTGCATACCGGAAAGTGCTAAGATGTGAGAGAGGCCCGCGCGGCGGAAATTTTCCTGGGTGGATGGGTCGGTGTATTCGCGCGAGCCGCACAACAAGGCTAAAAGAAGTCCTCCTCCTCTGCCCCAGCCGTACATCAGTCTCTTAAAATGAAGCCGGCATAAGGCGCGAAGCTTAGAAAGCCTGCCTCTTATATTCTTTTCCCAGTCACCTGAATCACAGGTTTTTACAAAAAAGCCTTTATTTGTATATTTTCCGGAAAAAGAATATAAGCCTCCTGTTTCATATAAAAATCCGTTTCCTTTACTTAAAGAAAATAATTTACCCGGATAATAGGCTTCTACAAGTTCTGAAGGAATATAGATTTTAATTCTGCCTTTTGCAGATGAAGAAAAATCTTTTTTATCTGAAACTGATGATAAAGAAAAATAAGCGCTATAATAAGAACCGTTTGATGCTTTTGCAGGAGAAGAAAGAAGTTTGCCTGATGCTCTGGTAATGCCTGCTGTTTCTACCAATGAAAAGATTTCCGGTTTATCTGGCAATAAAAGTATTCCTGAATAAAAAACAAAAGCACAGATTATTGCCGAAAGAAAAACCGGTTTTTTGAAGTAAGATAAAAAACTGTTTACTGCCATCTGAGTCCTGACAGTGCTTCTCGGGCAGCAGTCAGAACCGATTCCTCATAATTAAGATAAGTTACAGCAAGCAGTGAATCGAATGCAGCCTTGTCGCCGATAGCACCTAAAGTATTGATTACGGCCAGCGCAATTTCAGAAGAAATAGTATTTCCTTTTTCTGTCTGGTCGTTCAATTCTTCAAGGTAACTGATCAACGGAGTAACTGCATCAAGCGGTGCGATATTTCTAAGCGAAGTAATTACAGCCTTAAACTGCTCTTCGCTCATATTTCTTTTTTCATAAAGCTTCTTAGAGGTTTGAAAATAAGAAAGTGCCGGAGCTGATGCTCTTGTCCAGTTATTCTGACTGAGAATATCAAGGGCAGTAAGCTGAACCCTTAAATTATCAGCAGAAGTTCCCGAAGAATTGTCTAATAATAATATAGACACACTTAGCACTTTTTCGGAAATCTCACAGAGATTTTTTTTAGAAATTTGTGAATTTTTTTG
>CAMNIU010000208.1 GCA_946540605.1 uncultured Treponema sp. | reverse complement strand
CAGTTATTTCCTTCCCTGATCTGTCAAAGAACTTTTTGTTTAGTTCGTGTGTCGCAACTCAGTGTTGCGACGGTGAATAAGAATATATACCTGCTTTCATTTTTAGTCAAGTAAATTTTATAAAAAAAATATCTTTTTTTAAAGATTTTTTACATTTTTTTATTATTTCTGTTATAATATTTGTACTGAAAATTCAGGAGGTAAAAATGAAAACTGCTGCAGTATTCTTTGCAGATGGATTTGAAGATATTGAAGCTTTGTCTCCGGTAGATTACTTGAGACGGGCCGGAATTGAAGTAATAACAGTTGGAGTAAAAGGAACTCCTTTTAATGATACAATGATTGTTACAAGCTCACATAATGTTCCAATGATTATGGATATGAGTTTTGACACTTATTTGAAACAGTTCGGAGATAACTTACCGGATTGTGTTGTATGTCCTGGTGGCGGTAAAGGTGCAATCAACCTTTCTGAAAACAAAAGTTTACTTTCTCATCTTGAAAAGGCCTGGGATAAAGACCGTCTTGTAGCAGCAATCTGCGCTGCACCTGCAGTTGTACTTGGCAAGACAAAGATTCCTGCCGGTAAAAAGTGGACATGCTATCCGGATATGGAAGGCGAATCAAAACCTGAATATTTAAGCGGATACAGCAACAAAGTTTTTATTACAGATGGAAATCTGGTAACTTCACGCGGACCTGGGGCTGCCGAAGAATTTGCTATGGAATTAGTAAGGATTCTTGCGGGAGAAGAGGTTTACAGAAAGGTTCATGATAGCGCACAGATGCGCTAATAGCATGGATTGCCACGTCGCTACACTCCTCGCAATGACGAGGAGTTTTTTTATTACAGTTCCTGTTCTTTAACTCTAATCTGTTCAGAGAGATTTTTTATTTCTTCCTGAATATCATTCAAAATTTTTATATCTTCAACATTTTCACAAGTAATTGATGCACCTTGCAAAAGCATTTGAGAGAGTTTTAGTCCCATTTCTTCGTACTTGCAGTCACGTTTTGTTTCTAATTTATGGAGTTCAATTCTTGTAACACTTTTATCTGTAAAATCCTGAACCTTATCTCCGGCTTTTTCCAGAGCCTCTTTTGAAGCCTGGGTTCCGCGTGTGAATAAATCTTTAACTTTGTTTTTTACTTCATCCATATTCATATCTCTACCCTCTTTTTACACTCGTTTAATTGCAAGCAATGTCAAATCATCAGATTGTTCATCTTCAAGCATCTGATCATAATCAACATAGTTTACTCCGGCAGAATCTTCTGCTTTGTGAGCTGCATAGTAATCATACATATTAAAATATTTTGAAAGGAATTCGTCAATCTTTTTGTCAATTCTTATATAATCAGTTTGAGTTACTTTATCAGATTTATAAAGACGGAAAACCTTTTCCAGAGATGCAAGAGCAAGAATTGATTCAGAGACAGTTCCTTCACATTTTGTAAAATCAAAATCAAGGACTTCACCTGAAGCAGGATTATCGATTTTTGTTAGTGTAAACTTACGTTTATTATATACAGCTTCTATCACCTGCTTTATTCGTTCTGGTCCAAATTCCTCTTTTGCATCTTCCAGCTTAATTTCGATTTCTTCTTCATGAGTTTTTGGATTCATCTTTTTTACTTCAACTTCATTCTGACGGACTGAATAATCGATCTCACGAATTCGTCTGGTAGATTCTTCTATACCGTCGGTATAAAGATAAAGTATATCACCGCGATTAAGCACTGTTTTTTCAACCTTGAATCCACCACGCATTGCAACAAGATCTGAAGTGAATACTCCCGCTGTTGGAGCTGATGCAAGAGTTAAAAGTTTTAATGTATGAGTTGCTGAATCATAAATGTGAACTAAATTATCTCCGGCATTACACATATAAAGCTCGCCGTTTTTAACATTCAAAAGACAGATGATGAGAGTTGCGAATTTTCCACGCAAACCAAGCCCTTCGATAAAGTCGTTTATCTGTTCTACCAGTTTATTAAGCTGAGTACCATTTTTTGCAAAGCTCCATTTTTCAAAATAACGGCGGAAGATTGTTGCAACTACGGTCATAATAATTGCCGCAGGAATTCCGTGTCCTGAAACGTCGCATTTAATTATACAAAACCAGGTATCATCAAGTCGCTTATAGTCAAAGTAGTCACCAGAAACGCCTGATTCACCTTCATAGTAACCAAAGCATTCAAGCTCATTGTCTTTATATTCTGCAAAGGTATTTTTGTTATTTGCGCCTAACGCGACAAGAGGAAGAAAGGCCTTTTGAACAGCTTTACCGTCCATAGCAAGGGCCTCTTCTTCCGCATTGGCTACAAGTTCATGAGTCATGTTATTTACTGCATCACCAAGACGCCCTACTTCGTCGTGCGATTTTATTACGACATCTTTGCCTTTTAGATTGATTTTATTTTTGGTTTGACCAATCATGATTACGTGTGACTCAAGTTTTTTAATCGGGCGGACTATAAGTGAGGCAAAGATATACGCACCCATAATTCCAAAGATTACGGCCGCTACGGCAACTAGAAGAGAAAAATATATGATTTTGCGGATTTCAGCATTAAGACTGTCTATGAGGCTTTGCGTAGAAAGTTCAAGATAAATTACACTATGAATATAGTTACCGCTGTTTCCTTTACGATACATTACCGGACGGTAGAAAATATAATTTGTATTTGTACGATCAAGATTTTCTGTATCAAACTGAGGGAAAGATCCCGCTGCTGCTTTTGAGTACTCTGCAAGTTTAGAATCAAGCTGATTTCGCAATTCAACAATTACATCAGATAAACGCTCTGCTTCTTCCGTATCTTCTGGAAGAACCGAAGCATATAAAGTTTCTGCATCTTTAGAGAGGCTGTCAATTTTATCAGAAAGTTCCCTGACTTCATTATTTATCTGCGAATCCAGAGTTTTTAATTTACCTGTAACATCAAGGATTATCTGTTCTTTGATCTCAGACTCACCATAAATTAAACTATAGCTTTCTGTTTTTTCATTGATATCTGGATCATTTGTTGCCCAGATATAATTTAAATTTTCTGCAGAATCAGAATCAAGCTGCTGGCCAATTATCGTAACATATTTTACTTCTGACATAGCATCTTTTTGTGCGGGTAATGCAGAAAGTTCAAGAAGGTTATTTGCCGGGAAGAAATTTTTTACACCTGAATGCAGGCTTTCCAAAAGAACTTCTGTTCTGTTCTGCAGACCGGCTGCCATAGTCTGCTCCTGCAATCGAATAACCTTATAGCCGTTTTCAAGAGTAACGGCAATAACAACAGCAATAACAAGAGAAAATGCAAATGCAATAAGTTTCTTTTTCAGACTTGGTAATCGTCTGAAAGTTTTTCCAAGTTTTTTCAAAGGCATGGCAGCTCCTGTGAACAGTGAATTAATCTCGTTCTTAGTTAATTTCTTTTCTTGTATATTTTGATAAAGATTGATTACAACAAATAATAAGGTAACAGTGACTAACATTATTACGAGGAATAATATAATCAGACTGACTGCAACTTTATATTTATATTTTTTGAATTTTGAATTCAGATAATTCTGCGGCTCATATTCCGCTTCAATTTTCAAGGTTCCATTTTGAGAAATCGTTAATATACTTCCGGTAAAATATAATCCACGATCGGTATGCAAAATACCGATTTTATATTTTCCTTCATCGAGGTCACTTCCAAGCTGCACCGACGAAATACGACTGTCTGACTGCACCTTGTATTTTCCATCTGCAAGAGTGAGTGTAAGATCATAAGGAGCTTTACCGTCTGCATCAATATAAATCTCGCTTACCTTTCCATCGTAAGTAAAGCCGCCGCCATTAATTGTAAGTGAACTGTCTCCCATTTCATTTTTCTGCTGCTGAATTGAGGTGACATAAGTTGACGGCTGAAATTTATTTAAGATATAAAGTGCTGTCGAAGGTGCACTTATATTTCCAACTTCATCTACAGCAGAAACTGATATTATATAAACACCATTAGTTCTGTTATAATAACGACCGGTAGTTAGTAAACGAGTTGTAGTTGCACTCGAACCGTTCATTCGTCGTTCCTGAGTTAGTGCATCTTCATATTTTTGAAAAAGTCTGTCCCTAATATTCTCTGCCTCTTCTGCAGAAATACGGAGCGGATGTTTTTTTGAAACTGCAATAGATTTTGGAATTGCCCCCAGATAATCAATACGATAAAGATAACTCACTGCATCCGTAGAATCCGAAGCTTTCCACTTTAAACTGTAATTATTTGAATCCAAAAATCCATACGCATCCAGATTTTCCATTAATATTTCTGGTGGGTTTGGAGGTGTTAAATCAAGATGATAAGTTATATCTGCCGTTTCAGACCAGTTACCCGCATAATCTGCTACCCTGGCCTTGAGAATATAATTGCCGTCTTTTTTTGCTTTTACGCGGATTTTGTTTTCTTTTGTAAAATGCTCAATCTGCTTTGGAGGCTCATAACTTCCAATATCATCTTCGTGTGCCCAGACATAAGAATAACCAGAAATATTAGAAGAATCTGCCGGAAAATTTATTTGAATCTGAACATCTTCTGCGCGGGAACTTTTTCCTTTCTTAAAAGAAAGCGGCGTAAAAGATGGCGGCAAAACTGATTTATCTGGTGACAGAATGGCAATTGAGTTTTTTGCTGCTGTATTTTTCTGCTGCCAGATGTAAGACAAAATTGCATTATCTGCATTCTCAACATCAGAAGTAATAAGGGGATACACAAATAAATTTGAATTACGGTCTTCTACAAGGCTTGATTCATTCCAGTAGCTGCCATCTTTTTTTGCCATATAAACTGATTCGCGGCCACGCCTTGTATCAAACCAGGTCATATACAGACTGTTGTTATAAGTAAATAATGCAGGTCTGCTTGCACTACCCTGATTTGCAACAGCTTCTGCAGAACCGGCAACGACACCACTTTCAGAAAGATTTTCTATCCAGATTGAAGAATTAACAGAATCTGTACGTTCCCAGGCAAGATACACTTGTCCATCAGATTCATACAGTATTGGTCTTTGATTCTGATATTCGTAAAATTGTTTACCGCTACGTCCCTGCAGAGAATTACGCCCAGTAACAAGAACTGGAACTGTCCATTCTTTGCCGGAATTTACAGTCATATAAATCTGATATGAAAGTCTGTTTGTTTCAGCTGAAGTATATTGTGCCTGAAAAACAACTATATCTCCAAACGGCGAAGCAAGTAAAACCGGAATAAATGGATTTCTATAATTTGCAGCCGGTTGAAATTGAGTAAACTTAGTCCACTTTACCCCATCAGAAGAATCAGCATAAAAAATCGAAAAGGAGTTTTCTTCACCAACTGATGTAAAAAGCCTGAAGGTATCGGTACCGGTTGCATAAAGTCGCGGAGCTACTGTAATTGCCGAAGCTGCAGGTATTTTAGCTTCTGTAAAAGTCATACCTTCATCATCAGAAACAAAAACTGAAAGATTTGAAAGACCTGCCATAACAGCAACGCCTAAAGTTCCTTTTTTCAAAGCAGCAACTGTATAGATATCAGGAACTTCATCACCTGAGTAACTGAACGGCCCTGCAAACCGCCTGTTTTCAGTGTAATTTTTTAGAGTTTTATATTGACGCAAAGAAAGATAAATCTGATGTTTTGCAACATCAACTTCCTGCCAGAAAAGATAAGTAGACTTGCCGTCTTTTCCAGACACAGTTACCGGAAAGCGGGAGTCTGTATCTGTAATTACCTGTGGATTTTCCCAATAAAAATCTGCAGCAAAAAGTCTGGAAGGATTTTTTCCAAAGCAAATTATACTGGAAAGAATTATGAGAAGTAATAATCTTTTTAAAATGCCTGACTTGATTCTCATACCTTAGCTTCGTGCCTCAATTTTATTTTTCAAATCTTTTATTTTCTGCGAATTACTATTTTGAGGCTTCTTCAGAAGCTGCTCAACAATTGCATTCGCACCTACTACATTATTATTCTGAAGTCTCTGAATTGCAAGCTGATAAAGTCTTTCATCTTCTGTTGAAAGTACTGTAGATGTATTTCCACCTATTTTTGTAGTGATTTTATCTTTAAGAGCCATAGCTTCCTGATTATCTGAAACAAGAGCCAATGCTTCATCTATTTTTGATAACGCATTCTGCAGTTTTACCGTATCATTACCAGCCGAGCTATATATTTTCTGTGCATCAGCAATAAGTTTTTTTGCACGGTTTGCCCCTGTGTTGCTTACCGGCTTCTGGCGGATTCCGATATCAATTTCAACCTGATATATTAAATCTTTGAGACCTTTATAATTCGGCTCCAGTTCATAATAATCCAAAAGATTTGCATAACCTTCCTGACGTGTATCTTTACTCTTGCACATCATTTTTGCCATTTCGATTTTCTGAGAAAATTCTTCGCTGAATTTTTTTGGATCAAGCAGGCGGTTTATTCGAAGGGTAAGAATTGAAGCTTCCTGATTCAGAGGATATACATACTGAAGTTTTTGTATACTTTCGAGGGCAAGAGCAAGGTCTGCTTCGCCGGCACTTCTGTTTCCTTCACCAAGCTTACGGCTGCCTTCATCAAAATACTGATAAGCCATATTCAAAAGCTGAGACATTTCCGGATATTGCGGTGCCGAAGGAAGTATTTCGCGCCCAGTCTTCATAGAAATTGCCGTATTTACAAAGTTCAAAAGGTTAGAAACTTCTTCATCTTCATCTACATTTGTAACTGCCCAGCGGATTTTTGCCTGATTCAGATATTTTTCTGCATCATCAAAGCGGCCGTTAAAGTAAGCATCTTTTGCACGGGTCTTAAGTTCGCGCACCTCGCGCACAACAATCTCATTTTCCGCCTTTGCAATATTCTCGCCAAGCGCCTGCAGCTTACGGTCCGTCTCCCCACGCAAAACTTCGTCATTCTGATTAGTCAGCGACTCATCATACTTGCTCAAGGCATCCTGTAACTTTTTTCGCGCCGTATCAAAATCTTCGGCGCGAAGTGCATTTTGTGCCTCATTAAAACGGATATCGGCTTCGTTTCTCGCCAACTGAGCTGCGGTCATTTGACGACGAGCAACCGCAACCTGATTCTGCGCACCCTTAATAAGTGCTCTTAATTTTTCGCGCTGCGCTTCAAAGTACTCCCTGGAATCTGAAACGAGCCTATTTACATCGGAATCATTCTCTTCGTAATTATCAGTAATTACTTTTTCGTATCCATCAATAGTTGCTATACCAGTTTGTGCAGTCTTCTGTGTATAGTCTGCAATCTGCAAAGAGAGATCCGGATAACTATAATAAATTCCAAAATCCAGTTCGGGGTCTGCATTAAAACTGCTTTCATAAGCTATGGACTTTGAAATATCGCCCCGAAGTTCTGATAGAACATTCTGAGGAATCTTTGTAAAAAAGCCAGCTCTATATTTATCTGCCGAATTATAATAAGCAAGGACATTATCATAAACTGCATCAGAGTTCGTTTTGTAATAAGCTGTAATTTCACTCCAGGCTCGGCGTAAAATATTTTCTGTATCACTAAAAATCGAATCCAGAGTTTTTGAATATACTTCTGAAAGCCCGTCAAAATCGCGGTGACCTGATTTTTCTGCTGCGGAATTATAAGCGACAGTCCAGTCAAAGACTTTTAGCGACTGACTTTGTTTATTTCCAATCAGCTGAGCAAGGCTTCGGTTTGATTCAAACAAAGCATTTATTTCTGCTATACCAGAACTGCCCGCAGTAATTTTTGCGATACTTTGCTGCTGGTCGCGATCTGTTGCCTGAACTTTTGCGTAGACCTCAGAAAGACGAAGGGCTTCTTTACACAAATTTTTAGCATAGTTACTGAGTGAATAATACGGCTCATACGGATTTTCAAGTACATGAGAAATATGAGACGGTGTATCATACCCAGCAAGAGTTGAATACCCGGTAAGCTTATAAAGATCCAGCACGCTGGTTTCAAGATCTGCATAGCGCCCTACTTCATTTACGAGATTCGTATTAACCGCATTTTGAAAACCACTGTATTTTTTTACCAGCACAGCATAAACTGCATCATTCATTTTTCCGGCAGCATCATTCCACAGTGTATCCAAGGCGCCAAGAATTCCAGAAGATGGAATGGATTCAATTCCAAAGACAAAACGGAACATAAAAGGTAAAAAAGAAGCATCCGTTAAATCTGAATTAAGCTTTTGGATTTCCGCAAACTGTGTCTGTAAATCGCTTCCAACTTTTATGATTCCATTGCGCAGTGTATTGTAATTCTTAAAACCGGCTTCTACATCAGAAAATCTATTCAATGCCTGATCATACTGTTCAGCCCTGACTGCCTTAACAAAATCATTTACAGCATTATTAAAACGCAACAGATAGTTTTTTTCTTCAAACTCCGCAATCCGCTGATCCAGTTCTGCAAGAGTATTATTAACTGACTGAACTATTTCCGGATTATCTTCCTGAGTTTCATAAAAATCATCCTTGTACAGCCAGAAACCTTCTTTTGCTTTTTCAACCGCAGCAACATATTCGCCTCTGAGAGATAGTTCTGCCGTGGCATTTTGAATTTCCAGGAACTGAGCCCTGAAGTAATTGAACTCGGCTGATTTTTTTAAGTCTGCAATAAATTTCAAATTCTGGTCTGAAGGATGCTTTTCGAATTTTTCGAGTTGGGCAGTAATCTCATAAATCTCTTTATTATTTCCCGGGTCTGTCTGAATCAGATTGATAAGTCGTTCTGCAAGAATTGAATATTGATTTCTTGCATTCATGATTCGCTTTATACGAGTCTGCGCATTATCAAATTTTTCCGGATTTTTTTCGATGTAAATATTCAACTGCCGAAGCGCTTCGTCATACTCTGTACGTCTTATAAGGCGGTCAATTTCAAAAAGGGACAGGTCTTCCTTTTCCTGAGCATAAAGCCCCGGGCCGCCGCATATGCCGCCGCAGAAAAATACGAGAAAAACCAATACTGCTCGAATAAGGACAGTTTTCCTTTTCATCATTATTATTTATATTATATTTTATTTTCGGCAAATAAGATATTATACTTATAGAAAAGAATCAATTTTCCGAAAAAGAAATGAGGTTATGACAAGTAAGAGGCAAAAAAGCCAGACCTTAGTATTTTTATTTTTTCTCACTTTTTTTAATGCAGGACCGTTTATTGCAAAAGCCGATGCGACACCGCTTTCGAATGCAGAAACTGTCCTTGGAGATATTTTTGCCTCAATGACTGATTCCAACGAAGGTACTACTACTTTCCGTTCTCTTTTAATTCCTTTTGGGGGAAGAACTGAAAGTTTAGGAAATGCTTACACAGGTCTTTGTGATGATATCAGCTACCTTCGTTTCAACCCTGCGGCTGGTGCCATTCAAAAAGAAACTCAGGTTGCACTTTTTCATAACTCCTGGATTGCTGATTCAAAACTTGAAACCCTTGCCTTTACTACCCGTTTTAAAAATATTCCGCATTTAAGTACAGGCGGATATATTTCGTGTTTTTACCTCCCTTTCACTGAATATAATTTTTTTGGAGACCGTGTTGCCGGAAGTTACTACACTGAAAGCATTGGGGCTTTTAATATTTCATATAATCTTCTTGCAGGTTATGATTTTAAGGGACTTGCATTAGGTGCAACAGTAAAAGCCGGCTGGCGCGGAATGCCAGATTATACTGACAACGATACGGGTGCAATCATTTCCGGCTCAGGGCTTGCACAAAGCGGGCTTGCAGTTATGGCTGATGCAGGACTCATGCTTCAGTTTAATTTTTTAAAATTCTATTCTTCAAGAGACCCGAATGTACGTATTGGCATTTCTGCACAGAATTTTGGAGTTTCGCTTACAGGCTTTGGCAATCAGATTAAGCTGGATGACCCGCTTCCTGCTACTGTGAGTGCCGGAATTTCCGTAAGATTCATAAAACCTATTGCCCTTTCAGTAGATTTTGTTCAGCCATTTAACCTTATGGATATGGGAACTTACCTTGTTCCTGGCATTAATACTGGAGTTTCAGTTCAGTTTGCTTCATTTATTTCTTTGCTGGCTGGTTTTTCTCTCAAGGGAGCCAACCCGCGTATAAGCACCGGCTTTGAATTTGAAGTTGCAAAAATCCGTTTGAATCTGAACTACACTCTTGACCTTACAACTTCAGTAGCTCCAGTAAACCGAATAAGTCTTTCTGCAAAACTTTTACTTGGAGATAAAGGCCGAAGCATTATTGACGCCAAGGTTGATGAATATTACCAGTTAGGCCTAAAATATTATGCCGATGCAAAATGGGAAGATGCAATTGTAGTATGGGAAGAAGCTTTAAGACTAAACAAGCGCTTTGACCCTGCAATTCAGGGAATTCAAAGCGCCCGCTATCAAATCGAAATGTTCCGAATGATCAAAGAAAGTCTGATGCTCGATTAGCCTAAAATCGAACAACTTACTTTATCTCTTCTTACAGAAAATTCTGTAGTTCATCCAAGGGAAAATTGAATCCTTAGCCTCAAGTTTTGTAAGCCACTCTGTACTTACTGTATTTGAACCAAGAGAATCAAAAACCGAAGTAAATGCTGCAATTGATTCCTTAAAGCGTTTTTCTGCAAACTGAGGGAACTCACTGCGGTTAATTTTTCTTGCAAGGTTTGAATTCTGTGCAAGCATAAGTTCTTTTGCTCCAAGATTCAAAAGACGAGTCTTAAGACCGGTATCCATTGGGAATCGGCCGGCAAGGTCTATCATACGCTCGCAGCTCTTTCTTACATATCTCATCATCCAGCAGTTTTTACTTGAAAGAAGGTTTTCACCATATCCCTGTCCGATTCCGGCAGAAAAATAAGGTTCAACTTTTTCAAGATTATACTGTTCATCACACATTCTGTCGCATGAAAGAAGAGAAAGTCCTGCCTCTGCAGCCTTTCTGATAACTTCTTCGAGCCACCAGATTGATTCACTCCAGGTTGATCTGAATTTTGAAATATCAAGAGTACAGATTTCTGTAACAAAATTATATTTTGGCAAAAGCTCAGCGGCTTTATTAAGTGTGTTAAGACGTTTTTCTACAAAAGCTGCTGCATCTTTTTGAGCCTGCTTAAGAGCACATTCTTCACTGTAAAGATGACCAGAATCCTTAAAACAGCGGTTCCAGTATTTAAATCCTGTAGAATAGCGGATTCCATCCTTATCCATCAAAGGAGAAAGCTTTTCCATTGGCAGCTCATAACCAATATCGCGATTCGTATTTCTGTAGCATTCTGAATAGATGATTCCATTTTCACCAAAAAGTTCGGAATCAATTACTCGGTTACGTGCAAAAATAACCAGGGAATTTTCAGTTCTAGACGGATAAAAGATTCCAGCTTCAGGCACATTTTCTGCAAACAAAATGCTGCGTGAATCCAGAATAGTGTATGTATAACCGTAAGCGCGAATCAGTTTTTCTATTCCAGGAGTATAGCCCATTTCCGGCAGCCAGAAACCTTCCGGCATAATTCCAAAATACTGTCTGTAGGCATGAAGACCACATTCAATTTGTGCAGAAATAATTTCCTTTAAGTCTGCATAATGAGGCATAAATATATCGGTGCCACAGGTTCCGAGCAACTCGATATAACCTTTTGTCATATATTCTGCAAAAACCGGTATAAGATTCTTGTTATATTTATCAACAAAATCAGCCTTACGTTTTTTGTTGGTTTCAATTGTTTTATTTATGATTGCACAGATTTCTGCGTTTTCTTTATTTCTTCTAAGCTCAGCTTTACCAAGATCGTTGCGCTTATCAAGCCATTTAAGATATTCATCCTGAAGTACAGTATCAGAAAGCATATTGCACAATACAGGTGGAAGAACAAGCGCAAAGCGATATTTTACGTTATCGGCTTCAAGCTTTTCTATCATTTCAAGCAGTGGAATATATACATTCGAAATAGCTTCATAAAAGCTGTTCAGTACAGGTGCATTTTCTTTTATGTCTTCCTCACTGTGTCTTATAAAATCCTGACTGGCTTTAATAACTAAACTCAAAATTTTCTGCATAATCTATACTCTACTCCAATCATGAAAAAGAATGTCTGTGATTTTTATATTGCTCTGTAATGATTTCCTTCATTCCGGAAAGTTCAATTACAGGTGAGAATTCCACATCGCGTCCAGGCTGCAAGTCATTTACAAGAGATGAACCTTGTGGAATTGAAACGACAGGAGAAAAAGCAAGAACTTCTGTAGTTCCTCCCGAAACACAAATCAATTCAACTTTTATATATTTTTTTCCCTTAGGTACAAGGATATACTGTTCCTGACTTTGACTTGATGTCTGAACCTCAAAAGCTTCTTCAGGTTTTAAATCTTTAGGATCTGTAAGAGAACAGATTCTTAAGCGTAAACTGCATAATGGATCGTCTGCAAGCTTTGCCAAATCGCTGGTATTAAGATTCCAGAATACAAAAAGCCATGCCGGATTACGGAGTACGCAGGAAACCTGAGTTTCATTGAAGTTTCCGCTGAATACTAGCGGCTGCTGCTCATCTGTATCTGAGGCAATTACCATCTCATCTTCTTTACTGTTTGATTCTTCTGCAAGTTCAAGAAGCTCTGCAATAAGAAAGCGTCTGTCCAAATCTTCAGGAACATCTACGCCATATTCATCTGCAAGCTGCACAAGGTCTGAAAATGAAAGTTTTTCTAGCGAAGCACGATTTATAGGTTCTTCATTCATAATTACAACATAATCTAAAAAAAATTGATTAGTGTCAATCATTTTAATGCCCCATTTCTTTTTTTTATAAAAATACTAAAGTCAAAAAAACTATGTCCGATAATAATAGTGTTGGTGATAATATCGGGTGGGTAAAGACATCCAGACATCTGATAATTAACTCCTATGTTTGCTTTAAAAAGATGAAAAGTGTGTGAGACTTTTCATCTTTTTTTTATTTAAATACCAGATTTTCCTCATTTTTTGTTTATACACGAAATTACTATAGAATTCTCAAGTATATGCCGATATAATAAAAGGGTATTTATCGAAAAATGGAAAATATTAGCGTCGATTCGCTGAAAGCAGGAAATTGCTTTAGCAGCGATCTTATGGTAGACAGTACTTTTCTCCTCCTTCCAAAATCTGCAGAAGTGACAGATGATTTGATTAAAGCCCTTAAGCAATGGGGTTTTGACGAAATTCTTGCAGACGGACAGATAAACCGTGGCGGAGACATAGGAATTACCTCTCTGGATGATGAAGAACCTGTTGACGATAAAGCTCAAAAAGAAAAAATTGGTGAAAGCGTAAAAAAAGCAATTGAAAGTTCTAAACATTCTGCTGTAGGAAACAGCGATCAGGCTCGAATAGAACTTGTTCATTCTGTTTATGAAGAATATATGAACTACATTGAGTCTGTATTTACTCACTACGCTACCCACAAAGAAATTGATAAAGAAGAGCTTTCTGAAACCGTTCAGGAGCTTTGTATTTTTATAAAAGACCACAGACGTTTTATTCTCCGCGTAAATGCAACAATTCAGGCAGATAAAAGAAACTTCCTGATTATTCACACAATGCGAACAACTGTCCTTGCTATAGCTATCGGTTTTCAGCTGCACCTTCCACTTTCAAAAATGATTGAACTTGGAGTTACCTGTATTCTTCACGAAATTGGTATGCTCCGCCTTCCTCCTCAGCTTTATATGTCTTCGAGAAAACTTTCTGTTCGCGAAAAGGCTCAAATCTCAAAGCACACCTTACTTGGATATTCTATTATTAAAGATTTGAGTTTTGGACTTCCTATCCAGCTTGGTGTACTTGAACATCACGAAAAAGAAAACGGAACAGGATACCCTCGCCGTCTTACCGGTGAAAAGATTTCTGCAAATGCAAAGGTTATTGCAGTTGCCTGTACATACGAAGCAATTTCTTCTCCACGAAGCTATAAAGATGAAAAATCTACTTTTGACGCACTTCTTGAACTTTTACAGAACCGGGAACATGCTTACGATGCATCTGTAATTAAGGCACTTCTTTATACAGTTTCACTCTACCCTATTGGAACTTACGTATATCTTTCTAACAGAAAAGTTGCAGAAGTTATTGATACTAATCCGGATAATCCAAAATTGCCTGTAGTACAGCTTCTTACAGAACGCGAAGCTGACGGTTCTTTCAAAACCTATCAGGTTGGAGAAAACAACATCAACATCCTGCGTATTCTTAATAAGCAGGAAAAAGAAGATATTAAAAAGATTATCAGTCAGAAATTTAGTTCAGAAGAAAAGAACCAGAATGCAGGTCCTGTTACATCAGAACCAGTAGCTCCATCTGCACCAGTTCAGAGTTCAGTCGCTCCTATGCAGTCAACGCCAGTAAAGGAAGAACCTGAAGTAGAGACCTTAGCTGCTGATGGCACTGAAGATGTAGATATAAGTATATTTGGTTAATTACTTATTAATAAATATGACTTAAACGAAAATACCCTCTGCCAACGGGAATGATGTTGTCAGAGGGTATTTTCGTTTAAGTCATATAAGTCAGTTAATTAAAAAACATTCTGATTTTATCTACATCTTCGTGGAATTTCTCGTCGATTACAGGCGGATGTTCGTTGAAGTATAATATCTGATTTAATTCGTCTTGATTTTTTATACCCCAGATTGGAGTTACATTTTCGTATTGATGAAGGAAGCCAAAGGCCAGCGGAATGTTTTCTATTACACCGCCGCACAAGGGTTGCATTGCAATAAAGCCTACATCATGTGTTTCGCAGAGTTTTACAAGTTCAATTGTTTCGTCTCCACTAATCATACTGAACGGAAATTGCAGAGTTTCATAACAATCTGAAAGAACAGCTTTTTTTGCAGTTTCAAAATTTGTAGTTACAATACCAATATGACTTGCCATCTTCTGTTTTTTGAATTCAGCAAGAGTATCGTAAATTTTATCTGCTCCACCAGGTAAAGGAAGGAACTTTTCTGTTTCAAGCTGATACAAATCTACAGTATCACAATGAAGAGTCATAAGACTTGTATCTAAATCACGCTTGATTTCATCAGAAGTTTTTGCAGCTGTGGTGGTAGAAAGGAATACATTGCGACGGATATCATACAAAGCATCACCTAAAAGTTTTTCACTGTCGGGAGTTTTGCGAGATGTATCAAACAGATTTATTCCACTCTCATAAGCTTTGCGCACAAGCAGAGCAACAGATTCGTCGCCACCAGCCTCGGTCAACTTCATAGCCCCGAAAGCAACACGAGAAATGAGAAGGTCTGTTTTTCCTAAACGTACATATTCCAACGGACAACCACCATAATTTTTCTCACAGAGCACACAGAGGCCACAGAGAAAAGAAATAAAAAATCTCCTCTGTGTCCTCCAAAGCTCTGTGAGGAATTTTATTTTGTTACTGGTTTATAATTCTTAATAGCTTTCTGGATGAAGAATACGAGGTCGTCGAGAGCAACGCGTTCCTGTTCCATGCTATCGCGGTAGCGAACTGTTACTGTGTTGTAAAGTTCGTTTGCAGAACCGTCTTCTTTCTTTTCGTTGATTGTATCGTAGTCTACTGTTACACAGAATGGAGTACCAACTTCATCCTGGCGGCGGTAGCGCTTACCTACTGTACCACTTACATCGTAGTCAGTTACAAAGTCTTCCTTAAGCAGGTGCTGGATTTCCTTTGCCTTTTCTGCAAGACCATCTTTCTTCATCAAAGGAAGAACTGCAACTGTGATAGGTGCAAGACGTGGATCCAGGTGAAGTACAGTTCTGTAGTCTTCTGGCTCACCCTCTTTTGCTACATTCTGCTCTTCGTATGCTTCACAAAGGAACATAAGGAAGTTGCGGTTCAAACCTGCAGAAGTTTCAATTACATAAGGAATGTATTTCTTGTTTCCATCTTCCTGGTCGATATATGACATATCCTTCTTAGAGTATGTCTGGTGCTGAGAAAGGTCAAAGTCTGTACGGCTATGAATACCTTCAATCTCTTCAAATCCGATTGGGAAGTTGTATGTAATATCGTAAGCATCTTTTGCATAGTGAGCAAGCTTGTCGTGGTGGTGCCACTTAAGCTGATTTTCTGGAATACCGTACTTCAAGTAGAACTGCCAGCGGTCTTTTCTCCAGCGCTCGAAAGTTTCATCTTCTGTTCCTGGTTTACAGAAGTACTCCATTTCCATCTGCTCAAATTCGCAGGTACGGAAAATAAAGTTCTTAAAGATGATTTCATTACGGAAAGATTTACCAACCTGGGCAACACCGAATGGAACCTTCATACGGCTAGACTGAACAATGTTCTTAAAGTCTGTGAAGATACCCTGACAAGTTTCAGGACGGAGATAAATCAAATGGCTGTCGTCTGCAATTGGTCCCTGATATGTTTTGAACATAAGGTTGAATTCGCGAACGGCTGTGTACTTGCGGTTTTTAGAGCCACAAGTAGGACAGTTGATGTTTGCATCGATGAAAGCTTTCATTTCATCATGTGTCATTGTATCAACCGGTTTTCCAGGATTAATTTCCGGATTAGCTGCAACAAAGTCTTCAATAAGCTTATCTGCGCGGTGACGTGCATTACACTCAATACAGTCAACCATTGGGTCAGAGAAATGGTCAACGTGACCAGAAGCCTTCCATGTTGTATGATGCTGGAAGATAGCAGAATCAAGACCAACTACATCATCGTGCAGCTGAGTCATATAGTGCCACCATTCATTCTGAATATTTCTTTTGAATTCTACACCAAGAGGACC
>CAMNIU010000207.1 GCA_946540605.1 uncultured Treponema sp. | reverse complement strand
GGTAATTGCATGGTCTGGATTTCCTTCTTTGTAGAAAGGTGGAACAGGCAGGACTTTTTCAAAATATTCGCGCTGCTTCCAGTATTCGGCTGTTTCTTCTTCTGTGAGAGTTTTTGAATCTACAAGTTTTCCAACAGTAGTGAAAATGCCTCTTGGCTGCTGAGTGAGATATGCAAGGTCGGAAGTATGTACACGGAAATATTTCATATTTTATCCTCATTGTCATTGCGAGCGTAGCGAAGCAATCTATTTTTTGGATTGCTTCGTCGCTTCGCTTCTCGCAATGACGCTAAAATATTTTATGATATGTCTTTGCTTTAAAAGTTTCACTTCCGTCGAGTTTTGAGTATTCTGTATCCTCGTAGAAAGTCATTCCTAACTTTTCCATGACGCGGCGGGAACCATTGTTGTCTACTGCAAAGGTTCCGGCTAAGACTTTAACTCCATATTTTTCCTGAGCATATTCCAAAATGCGGCTGATTGCTTCCGAAGTGTAACCGTTATGCCAGTGGTCATAAGCGATATTATAACCTATGCTCCAGACATCAATATCTTCATGATAGTAAAGTCCACCGCTGCCAATGAGCAGGCCTGTTGATTTTAATACAAAACCGTAGTCCAGCTTCTTTTCATCTTCGTATAAAGACTCAACCCATTCGCGGCCATCTTCTGCAGACTTGTACAAAGGGTAAATCATATATTTATTTACTCGGGGATCGCCTGTCCATTTGAAAACGTCCTGAAGGTCTTCGATTTTGAGTGGACGTAAAATGAGTCTTTCACTTTCTAAAACTGGAGGTAATGTTTTTGCCATGGCATATTTCCTTTTTTAAAAAGTTTATTGTATTTTGATTTTAAAAACAATAAAGATGCTCTTTAATTGGATTGCTTCGTCGCTGCGCTCCTCGCAATGACGGGGGCTACTGAAACTCTCACGATGACGAGATGTTACTGCAATTCTTGAAAGGATGGATTTTTAGAATTAATAAATCATAATTCCTTTTTCTAATTCAGAAAAATCTTTCCACAAATCAAAAATGTCTAAAGCTCTGTCTTGAGTTCCATCTGAAACTACTACAATATGTTTATCATTTTTATGTTCGAAATTATTTGACCAGCCTCGAATCCATTGTTTATCGCTTTCTTTTTTTACATCTATGCCAAGGACACTTTTTTCACCATAGATTTTTTTTAGTGTTTCTAAAGTGTATTTTATCTGATAACTTTTTCCAGGTTCTATTTCTATATCATTTGTTATGGAAAGAACTTTAGAATATTTTTCATCATTAAATACAATATTTGCTGCTACAATTTTATCGCTTGAGTTATTGACAATTTCATAAATAAAATCATAGTCTTCATTTTCTTCGGAAATGAAAGCATTCAAATCAAGAGGATCGTTATTTAAGGCAAGTGCTTTAGTACCATCATTTAGAGTTATAATTGAAAAATCTTCTTTATCTAAAAGTTCCTGAATTTTTTCTTTACAAGAGCAGGTAAATATATTTGAAACTCTGCCTGAATTATTAGAATTGTTTGTATAAAAAACTCTTGAATCAAAAACATTTTTATATTTATCTGTAGTTTCTGTAATAAGATATGACAGATAAGGTCTTTTTTCATATTCAACAGAAAACTCACTTATCTCAAATTTATTTTTACTTTTGAAGGATGGATTAAATACCTGACCGCCTTCCTGTGAATCATTTTTTACAACAACACGGAAACGATTATATTTCATTCCCTTATTGATATTCTGCCACCAGTGCCAGTTCTTTTCAAAACAATTTATTCCTATAGAATATTTTTTGCTGAAATCTTTAATCAACAAATCTGAATTTAGTTTAAATGTAACACATTCACCTGCATCAACTAAAATAACAGAGGTCGTAACAAGAGGATCATAATAATTTATTAATTTTGTTGTTTCAGCTATAAATCCTTCAAGCTTTAATGGTTTATTAGATTGATTTATAAATTCGAAAATGAAATTACAATCTTTGTCTGAAGTTGAGTAATATTTACTAATATAATCTGATGTGTAATCAATATCCTGAGGAATAGATTTACAACCAATAAATAAACTAACGAATGTTAGTACAATACAATTTATAATTAACTTTTTCATATACTTTTTAATAGCGTTGTATAGATTCCCGGGTCAAGCCCGAGAATGACATATGGTGGTTTCGACAAGCTCAACCACCTTACGTTCGTTAGTTTAAATATCCAGATTTGCGTAGCTGGAATTTTCTTCGATGAAGCGGCGGCGAGGCTCTACCTCTTCTCCCATACATACAGAGAAAATTTTGTCTGCAGCCATTGCATCTGGAATTGTTACTACGCGCATCTTGCGATGAGCCGGATCCATTGTTGTTTCCCAAAGCTGTTTACCGTCCATTTCACCAAGACCCTTGTAGCGCTGAACGTCTGCCTTATCGCGCTGGTCGCCAAGGGCTTCCAAAGCTGCATCACGTTCTGCATCGCTGTAGCAGTAAACCGGTTCCTTCTTTCCAAGTTGTACACGGAACAAAGGAGGCATAGCAAGATAAACATAACCATGCTCAATAATCTGTGGCATATAGCGGAAGAAGAATGTCAAAAGCAGAGTACGGATATGTGAACCGTCGACATCGGCATCGGCCATGATGATGATTTTATGATATCGGAGTTTTTCAATATTGAAGTCTTTTCCAAAGCCTGCACCAAGAGATGCGATTACAGGTTCAAGCTTATCGTTGTTCATTACTTTTTCAGGACGAACTTTTTCAACGTTGAGCATCTTTCCCCAGAGAGGAAGAATAGCCTGAGTTTTAGGATCCCTACCCTTCTTTGCAGAACCACCCGCAGAGTCTCCTTCGACTATGTATACTTCGCAGAGTTCAGGATTTTTCATTGAACAGTCAGACAATTTTTCTGGCAAACCAAAGCCATCGCTCATAGTCTTTTTGCGCATATTGTCTTTTGCCTTGCGGGCAGCAATACGAGCTTTAGCTTCATCAATTGCCTTTTTAAGAATTGCTTCAAGTGTGGCAGGATTCTGCTCAAAATAAACTGTAAGCTTTTCCTTTACAATCTGGTCTACAATTGTGCGGACTTCTGTATTTCCAAGCTTTTCCTTTGTCTGACCTTCAAACTCAGGCTCAGGAACCTTCATGGAAATTACTGCTGTAAGTCCACTGCTCAAATCTTCGTAAGTAAGCTTTTCATCTTTATCAAGATTTTTCTTGAGTTTTTCGTTTGCATCAAAGAATTTGTTAAGAACAAAACGAACGGCAGAACGGAAACCTTCGAGGTGTGTACCACCATCGCGGGTATTAATGTCATTAACGAACGTTCGTACGTTTTCAGAATAACCTGAATTGTAGTGCATTGAGATTTCTGTAATGACATCATCTTTTTCTTCTTTGATGTAAATTGGATCAGCCGGAACAACGGCCTTTCCTTCATCAATTTCTTTTACGAATTCGTTGATACCGCCTTCAAACTTAAGAACTTCTTCTTTTGGATTTTCAAGACGTTCATCGCGAAATACAATTACAACACCAGAGTTCAAAAATGCAAGCTCGCGAAGACGATCACGCAGAACATCATAATCATAAGTTGTTGTTTCTGTAAAAATTGTTTTATCGGCCTTCCAGCGGATTGTTGTACCATGCTCATCTGGTCCAATATCACCAATAACTTCTACTTTTGTTTTTGGAACACCACGTTCATATTTCTGCTGATAAATATGACCATCACGTTTAACAGTTGCTTCCATCCAGTCTGAAAGTGCGTTTACACAGGATACACCAACACCGTGTAAACCTCCGGAAACTTTATATGAACCTTTATCAAATTTACCACCAGCGTGCAATCTTGTAAGAACAAGTTCGAGTGCGCTTATTTTTTCTGTAGGGTGAATATCAACAGGAATACCACGTCCGTTATCTTCTACGCGGCAAATGTCATCACGTTCAAGAGCAACAACAACAGTATCACAAAATCCTGCCATTGCTTCATCGATTGAGTTATCTACTGTTTCATAAACAAGATGATGGAGTCCGCGTGGACCTGTAGAACCAATATACATACCAGGTCGCTTACGAACTGCTTCGAGTCCTTTTAAAACCTGTATGTTACTTGCACCGTATTCTGCTGACATTGATGTTTCCTTTATATTGAAATTAATGTTTAATTTTAACTAAAAATAACATAAAATTCAATGATTCTGTAAACTAACGAAGATTAGTAAATGGGGGTTTTAGGGGGGTCCCCTAGGAGAGGGGGTAGCGGAAAACGCCGCAGGCGGTTGGAGCGAGGGGGAGACTTCCCCCACCTTAATCTTACCTTAATTTAAAAACACTTGAAGAAAAAACATACTTCTAGGATAATAAAATATATGTCAGAAAGAATTTATGAAGAGGCCTGGGAGTACACAATGAAGGTACTCCATGATTTATACAAATCGCAAAACAAAGAAGATGAATTTAAGCTCTGGTTCAATATGAACTATGTCGAAGATACAATTGATACTATTACTGTGTCTGTTGCATCTTCATTTTTAAAATTAACAATGGAAAAAAAAGGTAATTTTGATATTGTACTTAAAAAACTTAAAGAAATTACCGGTCAGAATGATATCAGCCTTAAATGTATTGTAAAAGAAGAAAAACTTTCTAAGGATGATAATTCAGATTCTATAAAATCTGATGAACCAGAAACTAAGAAAAAATCTGAAGAATCAAAAGAAGAAAAAAAATCAGAAACTAAAAAATCAAGTTTTAAAAAACATCAGCTGCTTCAGGAAGAATATACTTTTGATACTTTTATTCCTGGAGATAACTCTAACTTTGCATACAATGCTTCTGTTGCAGTTGCTAAGGAACCTGGTAAACAATATAACCCGATTCTTCTTTATGGCGGTTCCGGGTTAGGCAAGACTCACTTGATGCAGGCTATTGGAAATTACATTTACAATAACGGCGGAGAAAAATTAAAAATCTGCTATGTATCTGCAGAAAGTTTTACCAATGAATTTACAATTTCTATTAAGGAAGGTAAGACAAACGCCTTCAAAAATAAATACAGAAATCTTGATGTTCTTCTTCTGGATGACATTCACTTTTTACAGGGAAAGGAATCAACTCAGGAAGAATTGTTCTATACATTTAATGCACTTCATGAGAAAAAAGCGCAGATGGTTTTTACCTGTGACCGTCCTATCAAAGAAATTAAAAATATGGCAGCACGTCTGGTAAGCCGCCTTGCTAATGGACTTTGTATTGATCTTCAGCCACCAAGTTATGAAACTCGTGTTGCTATTCTTCAGAAAAAAGTTGATTTGACTGGTAAGACTCTTTCTCAGGACATTATTGAATATATTGCAAAAAATATTGAAACAAATGTTCGTGACCTTGAAGCAGCTTTGCACAAAGTTTTTGGTTATGCTGAACTTGTTGGAAAAACTCCAGATCTTGAAATTACAAAACATCTTTTAAAAGACGTTATGGATTCTGCAGGTGCTGAATCTATTTCAATTGATGTAATTCAAAAAGTTATTGCAGACAATTATCAGATTTCTGTAGCTGATTTGAAAGGAAAAAAACGAGATAAAAAATTTGTTGTACCTCGACAGATTGCAATTTACATTGCTCGTGAGCTTACAGAAATTGCTTACACTGAACTTGGCAATGAATTTGGTGGAAAAGATCATTCTACAATTATGAGTGCTTATAATAAAATTGCAGAACAGATAAAAATTGATTCATCACTGGAGTCTAAAATTCAATTGTATATTAGAGAAATTAAGGAGTATAAAAAGTAAAAATTTGTTGCCAAGTTGTTGGTTTAAAGTGGATAAATCAGCAAAAAAGGATTAAAATGTGGATATGTGGAAAAAAAGTTAATAGAA
>CAMNIU010000206.1 GCA_946540605.1 uncultured Treponema sp. | reverse complement strand
CGAAGAATTGTCTAATAATAATATAGACACACTTAGCACTTTTTCGGAAATCTCACAGAGATTTTTTTTAGAAATTTGTGAATTTTTTTGTGCTAATGCAAAAATTGAAGAGATTTTCTTCATATCTGCATCATCAAGAAGCGTAAGTACTTCATTCATGGCATTTGGAATAAGCGCAATAATTGTTTTTTCAATCTCTTTTTGGTATGCGGAATAAGATGAATCATTGTAAAAATCATATAAAAGCTTAAAGGATTCATCATTTCCAATTGATTCAAGTGCATTTATACAAGATTTAAAAACTCCGCTGTCTGCAGTCTTTACATCAGTTGTTTTAAGATAACTGTTTAACAGTGCTGTAAATGGAGCTGATGGAACGCTGTCTTTAAGCGCTACTGTTCTAGAAATAACGGCAATCTGCACTGTACTGCTTTTGTTGAAATTTGCAAAAAGAGAAATAAAATTATCGGTAAGTTTCTGCTTTTGTAAATCAGTCTGCTTTTTTACAGTTTCTGGAGAATACGAAAGAATAGCGGCAACAGCAAGCCCGTCTAACTCCCTGTCATTTCCAAGTAGTTCCTTATTTTCAAGACAGAAATCTACAGCGTGTTCAGAAACCCATGCAGCATCAGAGTCATTTGCTTCTCGTACAGCAGCGGTTTTATCAGCTATGTTTCCTTTAATAAATTTAACGCGGCTGGACTGTGCATTAGTCTGTGCATAAATTGAAAGAGTAATTGTCATTAAAACTATAAGGCAAAGTGTTCTTTTCATTATAAATTACCTCTTTATCTTACATTCCTTGAAAAACATTAATTTCATCATCGGTTACATCATTCTCTGATTTTTTCGATTCTGTTGATAAACTCTCAGGGGTATTTTGTGCTGCCTGTTGATTTTCAGCAGCAAGTGCAGCCTTAGCCTGATCAACGGCATCCTGTATTTCAGTAGAAGTCGCAGCAGGTGTAGAAGTTTCAGTTGAATCTGAATTAGCAGTTGCTTCAGAAGTGGCAGATGAATTTTCAGTCTGTTTTTCAAGCGGAGCATCAACTGTAGCTTTTTCATCTGTTTCTGTCTGTTCAAGAGCTTCAAGAACTTCTTTTTCGCTTTGAGGCAGCATATTATAAACAAACTTCAAAACTTCATTACGCATTGAAGTCTCAATATGTGTACATTCAAAATGCAAAAGCGACTGATTCTGTTCTTCGTTAAACTCAACGGTTCGAACTATACCAACCATAAGAATCAGTTTGTTTTGAATATTAAACTGAAGTTTGATTTTTACATTCTGCGCACCCTTGCCACCAATTCGGATAAGAGCTCCTGATTCAGAAATATCTTCAATCAGACAACGGTAACCGTTCTGAGTTTCAATCGCATTAACTTCAATAGTGTCTTTTTTGATGATATACAGCATTCCGTAAATCTGGCACTTAAGGCGGACAGCCTTTCTTTTTTGTGTACGGGTAAGATTAGCTGAATGCTTTATAAAAAGTGCTGACTTTCCAAGAAAAAGTCCAGCCTGTGTAACTGTTGTATCAAATACGTAACGTGCATCACCTTTTCGCCAGAGATAAATGCTTATGACTTTTCCTACCCATTCTTCTGCAGAATAAGGAATTAGATTTTTCTGACGTGGTACATTAATAACAATCTGATTTCCATTTCCTACAATCTCTGAAGTAAAAACACCTTTTCCAGGCCAGATTATGCGGAGTGTCTGCCCCTTATCCAGCGAATGAGTTGTTGTCATGCCCTTTTTGTCATCTGCTTCATTCTGGATTTTTGTGCGGTAATTAAATAACTTAGACATCAAAAGCTGATTTTTCTGCGAATTGTCTGCACTTGTCATATTTGATATCTGTGTCATGCATTTTGTAAGCGAAGCCATTGAAAAGAAAAGAGATGTTGGTTGTTCAAGATTACACAGTTCTGCGGCATTCCATAAGAGTGAAATTTCAGAAAAAGAGAAACCTGAATCAAGTCCGGTAACAAAAAAATTAATGCGAGACTTAAAGGTTGTGTATATTGCTCCAAGAGTTGCCAGAATAACTAATACAATTATTAAAAATGTTACTGTGTACAAAATTCCCTCTTTTTTATTATAATACAATTATAGCATAAAAGAAATGAAAAAGCATACTTTATTATCGGATATAGCAGTTTATTTGCTTATTATTTTCTTATTTATAGTACCTCCTTTCTTTGCTTCTGTGCCGGT
Source organism: uncultured Treponema sp. (assembly GCA_946540605.1). Classification (GTDB taxonomy): domain Bacteria; phylum Spirochaetota; class Spirochaetia; order Treponematales; family Treponemataceae; genus Treponema_D. The sequence goes on along the minus strand of CAMNIU010000206.1, from coordinate 5,737 downwards.
TGACGGAAGTTCTCTTTTTGCCGACTGGTCTTTTCCATGGCGGTCTCTGCTTCTTGCAATTCTTTCAGTTGCAGTTTTGATTTTTTATTATGATTCTAATAGTGATGAAAAAAATGACGGGAATATGGCAGGTCATGGAATTTATGCGGTATGGCCTAAGCTAAAAGTTTTTCCCGTGATTTTTACCTTTGGAATGCTTTTTTCGGGTTCTCTTTTTGTTCAGTATTTTGGACTTGCCTTTGGATTTGTATCAGAGGGGGTATCTTTTAATCATCCTCAGGGAGCTTTGCAGTGGCTTTTTTGCCTTTTGAATTTTTTGTGTGCGGCCTTTTATGAAGAGGTGTTATACCGTTTTTATTTTACAGATGAATTAAAGAATCTGCTTGATGATTTACCAGGAAGCAGATTTAAAGGAAAGTGGCTGGAATGGCTATGTGAACTAACGGGGCTTTTGTGCTTTGCTTTTGCTCATTTATATCTTGGCTGGCTTTCGGTTATTAATGCAGCTTATGCACATATATTTTTGAGGCTCTGTTATAAAAAAACTGGTAAAATATGGCCGTGCTTTGCGGCACATTTTATTTACAATGTATTTTCTTTGATTTTATTGTAGGTCCAGCTGCTGATTTTTGATATTGATGTGAAAACTGGATTTGAACCTTTTTCAGGCTTGTATTCTGCGATAAGAATAAATTCGTTTTCATTTTTTGACGGGTAGATTTTTAATTCAATTTCTTTTTTGTTTCCAAGCTCTAGAGTAATAGTTGCTTCGGGATTTTGATTATTTTGAAAAATTGATAATACTTCCTCTTCGCCAGGAGTTCCGCCATGTCTTAGGTCCAGGAGTTTCTGTAGATCTGAAATTGAAGAGATATGATTTTGATTTAGAACTGTTGTTCGTTGAATATCGTCTGGTGTGATTTTTCCAAAAACTAATTGAGAAATTATTAAAGGTTCTGCCCAGCTTTGAATTGAGGTTGTAAGAAATGAATCGAGGGAAGAATCGATTTCATAAACCTGAGTTGTTTTTTCAGTCATCATATAACGCGACGAAAGTGAGAAATCCTGATTTCCAAAAATAAGCTCGTGTGAAGTGTCTTGAGTGTTGTATCGCAGGTGAAATTCCGTGCCTGTCGTGAGTCCAAGGGCGCTGTTTTTGTTGATTTTGTCTGAAATTTTATACAAGTTGCGAATTTTTATTAAGTTATTTATAAAGGAATGCATGCGTTCGCTTGATGCCGGTAAAGTACCGACTGTCCAGAAAGAACCCCTGTTTGTGATTTTGATTGCACCTGTAGCATCCTCAAGTTCAAAGCTTGTTATGGAATCCTTGTACTTTTGATTTACAAGTGAAGTTTTGATTTTCTCACGGCTGTCTTTTGAGCTGCAACTTTTTGTAAAAGACAGAAAATATAGTGCTGCAAGAATTACTGCAAGTACGATGAGTATTTTATTCCAGCGTGTCATTATCGGGCTTGACCCGATAATCTCATTTTTCTCGTTTAACATTCAAAATTACCCCGATAGCGATGAGTAAAAGCGGTAAAATTACAAATAGAATAATATAAGTAATCAGGCGAAGAGTGTTGAATTGAATCACATCTGTTACCTTGTACAGGCTTGTGTCTCGTGTGGTTCGGCTTTGTAATGCTGCCAGTTCCTCTTCTCCGTTGAGTTTTAACAGGGCGTTGGTTAGGAATTCAAAATTACGGTAATCTCCGGTTTCTCCGCCTATATAGCCGTTCATGAGAGAGCTTACAAAATACTGGTCTGGAATTACGATGACATTCTGATTTTCAGCGTGGCCAGTTGTATAAAGCCCCTCGAGTGGACCTGTAATCTGAGCTCCTATAATTTGAGTTCCGCGAGGTGTTGCTGTAGCTGAGCCTGAAGTGGTTACCGCTTCGTTGAGTATAAAAGGGTTTGTTTCTATGAGTTTGTCTTTACTCTGCAAATCTGGCTCAAAAAAGTAACTTGCGGGGCTTGTTGAGAGATACGGAATAATGTTTTCGTCATCAGCAAGTTCAAGCACGGTCGGCCAGAAAAGTGTCATTCCAAGTGGACTGTTTTTCTGTTGTAATAGAGAAATCCAGAGAGGATAATTAATCAGCTTTGTTTGATTGTTGTCATCAGCATACATTGTGATACGGGCGCAAGAAATATCTGCTGCAATCCGCGGAAGGAAGGTTACGCCCCAATGCTCAATCAATTCTACAAGATTTGTATGCTTTGCTTGGGTCATATACCAGCTGTTTTCAATATCAGTTACATAAGGGCTGATTGCAAAAAGAGCTGTTCCCTTCCCGCATAAAATATAATCTTCTATGGCGATTGCCTGTTCAATTTTAATTTCACTGTCGCCTATTACAAAAAGCGGCCCGTTTGAAGCTTCAAGTTCTTCAGTAAATGCCGAATCTTCAATATAAATCGGATTGCAAACAAAGCCCTGGGACTGCAGCCATGGGATTACATAGCTGTAATCGTCAGAAAGGTTGAGACCGTTTCCAACTATGATATTTACAATTCGTGCCTGACCGGAAATAAGGTGGCGCAGACGGCCGTCGAGATCGTATTCCAGAGTATTTGCTGCCATAGTAAAAGGAATTGTTTCTGCATTTCCATCCTGTTCAATTACTATTGCAGAATAAACTGTAAGGAATTCTGTAGAGGTTCCGGAAACGGTACGCAGCTGCTGGCTTGCAATTCCGTAGTTTTCGAGCATTGAGCGCGTTGCGGAATCCCTATCCGGGTCTTTAATAATCAGGCTGATTTTTTTGCTTTGGGAAGCATATTCTGTGAGGAAATCAGCTACATCACGAATCTGAGGATACAGCTTTGCAATTGAAGATGAGCGGTAGTAAGTTATTTTTACCGGACTTTCAATCCGGCTGATAAGAGATTTTGAATATTTAGAAATTGAGTAAGTCTTATTTTTCGAAAAATCTATGCGGGTGTACCAGCGGCTTCCGTTGAGCATAAGGAGCATGCTGATTAAAGGCAGAAGAATATGGCGGAGCTTTAGATTTTTGCTGAATCGTCTTCCTTTCTTTATCTGAATGATTGTGTCACTTAAAAAGATAAAAAAAGCAGATGAACCTGCAAGCCACAACAGGTCTCGGGTATCAAGAAGTCCTTTTCCAGCCGCATCAAAATGCCAGGCAAAGCTGAGGCTTCTGGCTAGGTTTGTAAGAAAATCCGGGAGATTTACGTATACTGCAAAAAGATGTGCACTGTTGAATATACCGAGAATGAGCGCACTGATTATAAAGCTTGAAACTTTATTTGAAAGCGCAGTCTGAATAAAGCCGCAAAGAGAAATTACTGCAGCTCCGTAAAAAATCAAACAAATAAGGCTGGTAAAAATTTGACCGCCGTCGGTTGTTCCAAAAAGGTTTACAAGAAGGATTGCCGGCAGTAAAAGGATAAGCTGAATGCAGAATAAAATCAGCCGTGTGAGAAAAACTGCAAATTCTCGTTTTAGAGTCGAAAGCGGGACAAAATCATCATAAATACTAAAACTCTGTTTATAGCATAAAGCCGGAATTGCGATTATACAGATATATGGAACTGCAGAGAAAAAAAGAATCAGGTCTGTTGTGCCGCTTCCTGTAAAAAACTGCTGGCGGATAAAAAAGTTGATGGATACGAAAACTTCAAAAAGAATTGAAATAATAACAAACGACGGTGTTCTGAGACTGTTTTTCAGATTGTGGATGAGGAAGTTGTTGAATGTACTTGTCTGATTTTTCATCATCATACTTTTCCTAAATAACTGTCATTCCGAACTTGTTTCGGAATCTCATGACAAAGATGCTGAAAAAAGTTCAGCATGACATTTCTGTCAATCAATCCCTCCTTGTGTCAATTTTATAAAAGCCTCTTCCAGAGACTTAGTTCCAGCCTTCTTTGTAATCTCCTCTTCCGTTCCGCTGGCAGTGATTTTTCCGTTACTCATAATATAAAGCGAATCACAAAGAGAGCGCACTTCCTGCAGAATATGTGTGGACATGAGAATTGCTTTTGTTTTTGCAAGCTTTTTGATTAAGTCACGCATTTGAAGAATCTGAGCCGGGTCAAGCCCGCTGATTGGTTCATCTAAAATCAGATTTGGCGGATTATGAATTATTGCCTGGGCAAAGCTTACCCTCTGCTGCTGGCCCTTGGAAAGGGTTTTGATTTTTTTTGAAAGAAGTTTTTCGAGAGAGCATTCTTTAATTACAAGCTCGCAGGCTTCTTCAGTTTTTTCTTTTGGGATTCCGTGACTGTCTGCTGCGTAACGAAGAAAGTCCTGTACCCGCATGTCTTTGGGAAGAAGCGGGATTTCGGGTACGTAGCCTGTGTATTTCATGCAGAGCTCGGGATTTTCGTCAGTGATGAAGCTGGTGCCGTTCGGCGCGGTGATTGTGATGCTACCTGAGCTTGGAAAATGAAATCCGCAGATTGCCTTCATTATTGTAGTTTTTCCAGAACCATTAGGCCCGAGTAAGCCGATGATTGAGCCGTCTGCTATGGTGAGCGAGACGTCAGCTGCAGCGGGTGCGGATTTATTATATGATTTTGAAAAATTAGTTAGTTCTATCATAAAAGCTCAATAAGCATGTCATGCTGAACTTGTTTCAGCATCTTGTTATTAGACCCTGAAACAAGTTCAGGGTGACCTGCCAGGTTAATCCTGAAAAGGAATCTCTATATGCATTCGATCCTTTGAAAGTTCGGTTTGCGGCCACACTTCCCTTGCTTCGTCCAGGAGCTTTTGCAGCTCTTTGTCTGTGTAGCGAGGTGAATAGTGAATCATGCACATGCGGCGAACGTTTGCATCGCGGGCAATTGTTGCGGCCTGAACGGCTGTCATGTGCTTTTTCTCTTTTGCCTGATCTTCGAGTTCTTTTTCAAACATTCCCTCGCAAATCAAAAGGTCTGAACCACGAACTTCATCAATAATAGAAGGCTTAAAAAGCGTATCGGTTACAAAAGAAAATTTACGGCCGCTGCGTTTTTCGCCCATAACCTCTTCTGGCTTTACAACCTTGCCGTCCGGAGTCGTAACTTCAAAGCCCTTCTGCAAATCAGACCAGAGAGGACCGCATGGAACGCCAAGCTCGCGCGCCTTATCCGGATGAAACTCACCAGGGCGGTCTGCTTCTTCCAGAGTATAGCCTACGCAAACCTTAGTGTGGTCCAGCGGAAAGGCGCGGATATAAAAATCCTTGCCGGAATGAACAATGCAGGGTGCGGTAATTTCTTTTACGATAATCGGATAATTGATGTACATATCCAGAACTTTGCGGCTGGTTTCGATGTATTCCTTGATTTTCGGAGGTCCGTAAATGTAAAGAGGCTCAGTTCTGTCTACCTGGCTTGAAAGCATAAGAATGCCAGGAAGCCCCGTAACGTGGTCTGCATGTGTATGAGAAACAAAAATTGCGTCAATTTTTTTCCATTTGAGATTCAGCCGCTTAAGGCTAACCTGTGTGCCCTCACCGCCATCAAAAAGAAAAAGGTCCCCCTCGCGTCGCAGCAAAACAGATGTCAAATGTCTATATGGTAAAGGCTGCATTCCCCCGCAGCCCAGAATAAAAGCTTCCATGTTCATAATTAGTTTATAATAACAAAAAATTGGGAAAAAATAAATAGATTCGAGAGTATCTGTCATGCTGAACCTTCGCAGCACAGCTGCTCGGAGACTCGCTAAAAATAGTCCACCGGACTATTTTTGCCCTTATAGGGCCGCTCCCTA
>CAMNIU010000205.1 GCA_946540605.1 uncultured Treponema sp. | reverse complement strand
TGATGGTGCTATCTCACAAGATGAAATTGATGCTTTGCTTTCGGGCGTTGCTATAGATGGATTAAACTCTTCTGGACATGTAGGAAATGGTCCTACATATCATTTTGATATACCGACTCTTCAGACAATGGCAGATGCTCTTAAGCCGAAGCTGGAAGAAAATATCAATAAAACAACAAGTGTAACCTTTACATGTGAAAATCCGGTTGTAGAACAGACAAATCGTGATCATGTTCTTTCTAAATTACCAGAAGTTGTAATTGGAATTAATGCAGATTATAACGCTGGAGTAAAGGGAAGTCACCTTTACCTTATGTCACCGGAATTTGCGCTTAAGATTTTCCAGCTTGTAAGTTCTGAAGAAGCAACAGAAGTTGATGACATGGTACTTTCTGTAGTTTCTGAATTTATTGCTACACATATCAGTGCAGAAATTCAGGAAGTGGAAAGTAAAGGAAATGCTTCTGGTCTTGGTTATGCAACTCCAGAAACATTAAATGAATCTAAAGCAATGATTATGTTCCCTCAGGGTGATTTTGTTCTTTCAAGTTATCCTCTTACTTACGATGGTAACGCTTATACTCTCTGGGAATGTATTGGTGGCGATGCTGCTGAAGGTCTTACAAAAGCTTTAGGCGGTGGTGCAGCAGATGCTGCTGCAGATCTTACTCCAATTGATCTTGGTGGAATGAATGCTGCTGCAGGTGGAGCTCCTATGGGCGGTGCTGCAATGGGTGGCGCTCAAATGGGCGGAATGCAGATGGGTGGTGCAATGCCTAATATGGGAATGGGTATGCAACAGCCAATGGGTGGAATGCCAAATATGGGAATGCAGATGCCTATGGGCGGTATGGGAATGCCGCAGAATATGGGTGTAAACATGGGAATGAACGTTCCAAATGTTCAGCAGCTGCAGTATCCTAATCTTCAGGCAGGAATGAATGCCGGCGAACAGGGTAATATCAGTCTTATCATGGACGTATTCATGGAAATGACTGTAGAACTTGGTCGTACAAAGAAAACAATCAAGGATATTCTTGGAATGGGTGAAGGTACAATTATCGAACTTGATAAACTTGCCGGTGAACCTGTAGATATCCTTGTAAACCATAAGAAGATTGCTAAGGGTGAGGTTGTAGTCATCGATGAAAACTTCGGTGTTCGTGTAACCGAAATCCTGTCTCCTATGGAGCGTGTAACAGATATTAACTAAGATTATCGGGTCAAGCCCGATATGACAATAATTACAACCAATTTTTTAAGGGTGGGAAAGAAAATTGGATAGAAAAAAACTATTAGCGGTTATATTTTTATGTATAACCGCCGCTTCTTTTTTATATTCTCAAAATCAGGCAAATCAAAGTGAGACTCCTCTAACAGAAGAGTCTATTGTTATTTCTGATGATAATACTACAGAATCTGGAAATAATTCTTCTTCGTATAAAGGACCTTCAACAGTCGGAATGTTTGTCCGTATGATTGTTGTTCTGGTTATTGTAATAGGTCTTATTTATGGCGTTTTATGGTTTATCAAAAAAAAGACAAATGTTGTAAAAACTGATGATGATTACCTTCGTCGGGCTGCTTACATAAATATTGCTCCCGGAAAAACAATTGAAGTTATTACTCTTATAGATAAAGCTTATCTGATTGGTGTTACAGAAGACAATATAACAATGCTTGGCGAAATTGATGATAAAGAACTCATCAGTGCCATGAATATTTCTGCTGATAAAAAGAATAATACTAAAAAGCCTGCTACCTTCGCAGATGTACTGGATATGTTTCTTGTAAAAAAAGGTGGCTCAAAAAATGTTTTTTCTGAAACTGAACAGCAGGTAGATAATATGTTTAACAGCGGGGAAAATAATAATGAAGTTTAATAAACTGAAAAAAGTTTTTATTCTCACTGTTTTAATTTTGCTAACGTTCGGTAGTCAACCGATTTTTGCGCAGTCACAGAATCAGAATTTTCCAAATCAGCCTGCACAGGGAACTACAGAAATGAATCAGAATGTCCGTGGTTCTGTGGTTCCAAATATTGCTGTTCAGATTACAGAACCTCAGAGTGGACGGGAAGTTGCCTTTTCTGTACGACTTCTTCTTCTGCTTACAATATTAACTCTTGCACCAAGCATTTTAATTCTTGTTACCTGTTTTCTGCGTTTTTCAATTGTTTTAGACTTTATTAAACGAGCACTTTCACTCCAGCAGGTTCCGCCAACCTCTGTATTAAACGGAATTGCTTTTTTCATGACAATCTTTGTTATGTGGCCAACCTTTACAAAGGTTTATGATAATGCTTATAAACCTCTCTCGGAAAATGCAATAACAATAGAAGAAGCTTATCACGAGGCTGAAGCTCCGCTTCGTATGTTTATGTATGGTCAGATGGCCGGAGATACAAGCTATATCAAAATGTTTATGAATATGGCTAAGTTAGAAAAGCCTAACACTCTGGCTGATGTACCAACTTACATTCTGGTTCCATCTTACATTCTGCATGAGCTTACAGTTGCCTTTAAAATAGGTGTCATTTTGTATATTCCTTTTATCATTATTGATATGGTTGTCGCGAGCATACTCATGGCAATGGGTATGATGATGCTTCCGCCGGTTCAGATTTCCATGCCATTCAAATTGATTTTGTTTGTTCTTGTAGACGGCTGGGGGCTTTTAACGCAGCAGTTATTTAATTCAGTAATTCGATAACGGCGGACACGGGAGGTAAAAAAAATGTCAATTGGTACAATCATTTCTCTTATGCGTGGGGCTGTTACTCAGGTTATTTCAATGGTTGCTCCTGTTCTTGGATTAGCGCTTTTAGTCGGTCTTATCGTAGCAATTTTTCAGGCAACAACATCCATTCAGGAACAGACACTTACTTTCCTTCCAAAACTGATTGTAATTCTTCTTGTAATTGCTCTTCTTGGTGGAGCAATGTTTACATCTCTTGGTGAATATACAATTCAGTTATTCAGTCGTATTCCTGACTTTGCAAAATAGGTGAGCCATGCTGGATAGTATTTTACTAAAAGCACCAGTTTACCTTCTCGTTTTTGTCCGTTGTTTTGCATTAATTTTGACTCTCCCTATGTTTTCAATGCGTGCAGCATCCCGTATTGCAAAAGTTGCAATAGCCGGTTATATGGCCTTTTTTATTTTTGGCAGTATCGACGCTTCCGCTTATGCACCTTATATAAATGAAGAAGGGACAACTTCAATGCTGTATTTTCTGTTGGTGGTTGGAGAAGGCTTAATCGGAATAATAATGGGCTTTTTTATTTCGATTATATTTGCAGCTTTTAGTTCTGCCGGACAGTTTCTGGCTTTTCAGATGGGACTTTCTGCTGCCAGCTCTTACGATGCTCTTTCCCAGGTAGAAAACCCTCTTATGGGACAATTTTTTAATCTTGTTGCAATGCTTGTTTTTATGCAGACTCATTGGTTTCAGCGTCTTTTTCTAGGTGGCCTTGTAACAAGTTTTTCTTCATTAAATGCTTTGAGTATTGCAACGGCAAATGAAAAAATTGCAAGATTCATGGTAAGCGGTTTAACCTCTCTTTTTGCTGATGCACTTATAATTGCGCTTCCTGTTATGGGAACTTTATTTTTAATAACTGTTTGTACAGGTCTTCTTACAAAAGCCGCCCCTCAGATGAACCTTCTTTCGGAAGGATTTCCGATTATGATTCTTGTGGCTTTTACAATTATTGCAATTGCAATGCCTAGTATAATCGATTTTTTTGTACGTTCATTTTCAAAAGGCTTTGCAGATCTGGAACAGTTATTTACATCAATTTCGGGAGGTGTGTAGTCTATGGCAGCAGAAGATGAAGGCCGTACCGAACAACCTTCCGAATACAAACTTGAAAAAGCCCGAAAAGAAGGCCGCGTAGCTAAAAGTCAGGAAATAAGTGGTGCACTTGTTTTACTGCTTTGTGTTGTTACCATTGTATTTCTTTCAAAATGGCTGTTTTCAGAAATCATTACAATATTTAAATTTTATTTTACTCAATGTGCCACTTACGATATAAGAAATCCTGCATTTCTGCCTGCTTTTTTTGATGTGTTTATAAAATGTGTTTTACCGCTTGGACTAATAAGTGCTGTAGCTGCAATAGCCGGAAACATAATTCAGACTCGTGGATTCATTTTCAGCCTAAAGCCAATTGAGCCAAAATTTTCAAAAATTGTTCCAAAGTTTGGCGAATACTTTAAGAAAACTATTTTTTCCGCAAAGGGACTTTTTAATATTGCAAAATCATTTGGAAAGGTAGCGGTTATCTGTTTTGTAGGATATCTCTATATCAGAAAAGATTTGTTTGTTTTGATAGATATTATTGATAATGGAAATGTAGCTGGAGCACTTGGACAGGTTGCAAAAATGGCAGCCCAGATTCTTATAACAGTTGCTGTAATCTTTCTTGCAATTTCCATTCCGGATTACTTTATCCAGCGTCATGATTTTATGGAAGAAATGAAAATGACAAAGCAGGAAGTAAAGGAAGAGTATAAGGAAATGGAAGGTGATCCTGAAGTTAAGAGTAAACTTCAGCAGATGCAGAGACAACTGCTTTCACAGAATATAAGAAAGGCTGTTGCTGAATCAGATGTTGTAGTTACAAACCCTACACATTTTGCAGTTGCCTTAAAGTATGATACTGCTGTTGCAGAATCTCCTGTACTGAATGCTAAGGGGGAAGATAATATGGCCCAGACAATAAAACGTCTGGCTCGCGAAAATGATATTCCTATTGTAGAAAATCGTCCTGTTGCGCGAGAATTGTATACAAATGTTGAAGTTGGTGATATAATACCTGATAAGTATTTTAGTATACTTGCAGTAATATATTCGCATTTGGAAAAGTTTAAGAATAAAAAATAAGTAGATTGCTGGGTGGGGACTGATGGCAAACGAAGGTAGAGGGAACATTCTCAAATTTATAACAGGCAATGCTGTGCCTGTTGCAGTCGTTATGGCTGTGTTCCTCATGTTTGTACCAATCCCAAAATTTGTAATAGACCTCAGCATGATTTTGAATCTTGCTCTTTCAATCATAATTCTTCTTGTAGTTTTAAGAATGCCTCGTCCGTCTGATTTTCAGACATTCCCTCGTGTGATTCTGTTTCAGACAATGTTCAGTCTTGGAATAAACATTTCTTCAACGCGGCTTATTCTTACGGGAAAAATGCAGGGGGGTGCTCTTGCAAATCAGAGTGACATGGTTAAGTCTTTTGCGCGTATTGTTGCTGGAAATAACCTTGTTGTTGGATTTGTAATCTTTATTATTTTGATTGTTGTTCAGGTCCTTGTAGTAACAAAGGGTGCCGGCCGCGTTTCTGAAGTTGCTGCACGTTTCTCTTTGGACTCAATGAATCAGAAACTTTTTGATATTGATAACCGTTTGAATTCCGGAGCAATTGACGAACAGCAGGCTGAAGTCCTTAAGGCAGCAGTTCGACGAGATATAGACTTCTATTCAAATATGGACGGTTCTTCAAAGTTTGTAAGCGGAAACGTTAAAGCTGGAATTTTCATTACGGTTGTAAACCTGCTTGGCGGATTCCTGGTTGGAATGATTTTGAACCGCATGAGCTTTACGGATGCTTTGAATACTTATTCTACACTTACAATTGGTGACGGTCTGACTTCACAGCTTCCTTCTCTGATTATTTCTTTTGCAACCGGTTTGCTCGTAACTGGTACTAAGTCAGATGAATCTCTAGACGAGCAGCTTAAAAATGAATTTACCGGTGACGGTCATATTTACGAGATTCTCGGTGGTGTTCTTATTGTAGCAGGTCTTGCTCTCCGCGGAGGTACTCAAGTTTTGTTGCTGCCGGTTGGTGTGCTTGCAATATTCATTGGATATAGAATGACCCGCAACAAGCAGAAGCAGGAGTTTGCTCAAAAACAGGCGGCTTCTCAGCAGGCTTCTTCTCAGGCTGCAGCTGCCAATGATTCTGAGCGTATTGTAATGCTGGATCCTCTTTCTCTGGAGCTTGGTTATGCGCTTATTCCTCTTGTAGACAAAGAAAAAGGCGCGGAACTTCTGGAACGTATTTCGCGAATACGTACGGAGGCGCGGCACGATATAGGTCTTGATATTCCAAAAATCCGCATTCAGGATAATATGACTCTCGAGCCAAATGATTACAGCTTTAAGATAGAAGGAATTGAAGCAGGTCATGCAACCGTACGTTTAGGTTACGTTATGTGTATGGATACCGGTGCGGTTACCGATCCTCTTGAAGGTGAAAAAACAAAAGACCCGGCCTTTGGTATGGATGCAATCTGGCTTCCGGAAGACAGACGAAGCGAAGCGGAAGGTGCCGGTTATGTAGTTGTAGATCCGCCTACAATTATTTCTACACATATTACAGAAATTATTCGAAGTCATGCAGCAGATCTTCTTGATCGTCAGGCAGTTTCAGTTATTCTTGAAACTGTTAAACAGAAGAACCCGGTTCTTGTTTCCGAAGTTACAGATACAGCAAAGCTTTCTTACGGTGTAATAGAGAAGGTATTCCAGAATCTGCTTGAAGAAAAAGTTTCAATCAGAAATTATGTTAAGATTCTTGAAACAATGGCAAACTATGCTTCTGTTTCTCACAATAATATCTGGCTTCTTACCCAGAAGGTTCGTGAAGCCCTTGGTTTGCAAATCTGTATGCAGTATGCAGATGATGATAAAAAACTTCGAGTAATGAGGCTTTCTCAGGAGCTTACGGAAATGATAAGTCAGTTTGCTTATTATCCGGAAGACGGTTCAAAGCCTTATGTTGCCTTTGGTCCGGTAGAGCGCCGTCGCTGGATAAGCGCCGTAAGTAGTTCTCTGGCTAAAGTGAGTCAGATGGGCTATATGCCTGTAATTCTTTGTGTAAGTAATGTACGTCAGCTTGTTCGTTCAGCACTTGAAAGAGAGCAGCCTGGAGTAGTAGTAATTTCTGATATGGAAATGTATGCAGCCGGTCAAAACATAATCCCAGAAATTATAGATGAAATAACTGATGAAAATGAGTAGAAAGGAAATTGAATAAGATGGCATATGATGATGAAATAGAACAGAAAATTACCGGTAGAACTTTTGAGGAGTGTAAGGAAAAACTCTTTAATACATATGGAAAAGATTTTCGAATAACAAACAAGGTGGTTGATTTCAGACCTGGAGGATTTTTACATCTCCAGAAAAAACCTGTGACTGTAGTTACATATGTTGTAAATCATCAAAAGTCATATTCTTCAGAAAGCAGCAGGCCTGCGTTTGGTAATCCGTATGGAACTTCATACACTTCATTCACTGACCGTTCTCCAGAGGAAGAACAGCTTGCCCGTAGCCGTGAACAGATTCTGCAGAATCAGAGTAATGTAATAATAGGCTCTCAGATGAAAGAAATGAGCAAGACTATTGAAGAACTAAAAAACGAAATGAGTCAGCAATTGAAAAATCTTGCGGGTTCTGTTCAGGAAAAACACGAATCTATTCAAAAAATAGATGAAATGCTCGAAGCAAATGAATTCTCTTTTTCGTACATCAATATGATAGAAGAAAAAATCCGAAATGATTTTTCTCTTGAACAGCTTGACAATTTTGACCTTGTAGAACGTCGAGTTATAGACTGGATTGGTGAAACAATTCAAATTGCAAAAGAAACTACCTTCCGTCCGCCTCATGTATATATTCTGGTTGGTCCAACTGGAGTAGGGAAAACTACAACTCTAGTAAAACTTGCAGCACAGTTTGTAAAAAAATATGCATTAGAGCACGATGGTAAACGTCCTGAAATCTGTTTCATTACAACAGATACAATGAGGGTTGGTGCTATGGAACAGCTTGAGCGCTGGGGTAAGCATATGGGGTCTCTTGTTTACAAGGCAGAACGTGCAGAAGACCTAAAAACTCTTTATGAAGAAAAACGCGCAAATATGGACGCAATCTTTATTGATACATCCGGATTCAGCCCTAATGATGCAACTCATATTGCACAGATGAAACTCTTACTGGAAGTCCCTGGAATGAATCCTGATATTTATCTTGCGTTTACAGCAAGCACAAAGTCTCGCGACTTACAGAATATCATGCAGAATTATGAACCGTTTGGCTATAAATCTGTAATCGTTACAAAGTGTGATGAATCTGAACAATTTGGAAACGTGATTAGTGTTTTAAATGAAAAGCACAAATCTATTTCATATATTACCCACGGGCAGGTTGCTTCAAGGGATATTTCAAAAGCAAATATAATTGATTTTCTGATTCGGCTTGAAAACTTCAAGGTGGATAGAATACATATTGAGGATAAATTTGGAACAGACCGCTAAGACGGACGTTAGTTAGGAGAATAAACTATGGAAGAACAGGCAGAAGGATTAAGTGAATTATTTAATGATGGAAATGCTAATGCTGCAGAAAAAACTGTAGCTGCTGCAAAGCGTGACCACAACACAAGAATTATAGCAATCACAAGTGGAAAGGGAGGTGTAGGTAAAACTAACTTTGCCGTAAATATGGCAATCGCTTATGCCCAGCTTGGTAAAAAGGTAATCCTTATTGATGGTGACCTTGGAATGGCAAATGTAAACGTTCTCCTAAACATTGTTCCTCAATATAACCTTATGCATGTTATTAATAAGAAAAAGACAATGAAAGAAATCATTATGGATACCGAATTTGGGATTAAGTTCATTGCCGGTGCCAATGGTTTTTCTAAAATTGCAAACCTTAGTGTAGAGGAACTTGAGTATTTTGCAAATCAGTTTGCAACTCTTGGGAATGCTGATATTATCATCATAGATACAGGTGCGGGAATTGCAAATAACGTTCTGCAGTTTGTAGCAGCAGCTGATGAAGTATTTGTAGTAACAACTCCAGAGCCTACTGCAATTACGGATGCTTACGGAATCATCAAAATCATAACTACAGAAATTGTGGACAGAACTGTAAATATTAAACTTATTGTAAATCGTGTTCACTCACCAGATGAAGGAAAACGTATTTCAGAACGCATCATTACAATTGTAGGACAGTTCCTTGGCTATAAGATTGAATATCTTGGCTGTATTCCTGAAGATCCTCTTGTGCAGGCTTCGGTAATTCGACAAAAACCGTTTATTATCGTAAATCCAACTTCAAAGCCGGCAGTTTACTTAAAGCATATTGTTGGCCGTATTGAAAAGACAGAACCAGAGTTTAATGAAGGTGTTTCAAGCTTCCTCAAAAAATTCTTGAGTAAGAAGAAATAGTGGTGTATAATATTAACGGGTATATATTTGGGAGGAAAAATGCGGGGTACAAAATTTATCGGAGTATTTGCAGCTTGCGGATTTATTTTGTCCTTTTTTGCAGGTCTGTTTTCCCACTCATCTATTTTATCCGTACTATTAAAAGCCCTGATTTTTGCTGTTGTTTTCGGTCTTTTAGGATTTGGAATTTCAGTTATTTTTAGCAAATTCCTTTCAGATGGAAACACAGGTGATTTTCAGGGAGAATATGCTGGTGAAACTTCATCGGTCGGTGCTGCAAATCCTTCTTTAGGGCAACATGTTGATATAACGATTCAAGATGAAGATTTAAAACCCAGTGAAAGTGAAAATCATTTTGTTGTCGGTGATAATCACCAGATGCTTAATGATTCGGATGTTCGGAAAACTTCAGATAGCGAGTCGGCTTCTACCGGCTTTGTTCCTTTGAGGAATTTCGAAACAGTACAAAATGTTTCTGGAACAGAAGCTGTTATTCCTTCAGAAGCAATTTCCGCAAAACCGGAACCTGTCTCTGAAACGGTTAGTGCAAATCAATCTTCCGTTACTTCATTTCCTGATATTGGAAACGGTGGTGGAATTGATACCCTGCCTGATATGGAAAATTTTGTTTTCAGTGACAGCGGTAGTTCTGATTCAGATAATATTTCTGATGCAGGAACTGAAACAGATTTTGTTACTTCTTCCAGTTCGCATAAAAAAAGTGATGCCCCTGCAGAAGTACAAGACGCGGCTCTTATGGCAAAGGCTATAAGTTCCGTATTATCAGATGAAAATTCTTAAAAAGAGGAAGAGTATAAATGCCAATTAATGACGAAAAAGAAGAAGATGATCTTTGGGAAGAATTCAAAAAGACTAAGTCTCCATCTCTCAGAGATAAATTTATTCGGCAGTATATGCCTCTTGTAAAGTATGTAGCCGGAAAAGTTGCTGTAGGTCTGCCTGCTTCTGTAGAATTTGATGACCTTGTTGGTTACGGACAGTTTGGCCTTTTGGATGCAATTAATAAATATGATCCTGCTAAGGGTGTAAAGTTTAAGACTTATGCAGTAACTCGTATAAGAGGTGCAATTTTTGATGAGTTGCGTCAGATAGACTGGGTACCTCGTTCTGTTCGACAGAAATCTCGTGAAATAGAAGATGCAATTGTAACCCTTGAATCTCGTCTAGGTCGTACTGCCACAGATTCAGAAATTGCAGGCTCTCTTAATATGAGCGAAGATGAATATCACAGAACTGTAATGAAGGTTTCTGGAACAAGTGTACTTTCTCTAAATGATGTTTGGTATGCCGGTGATGACAATGATAATATGTCAATCGGTAACAATATTGAATCTCCATCAAGTTTGAATCCTGATGTAATTGCTGAACGTGAAGAAATAAAAAAAGTTATTGCACAGGCAATCAGCGAACTTCCTGAAAAAGAAAAAATGGTTATTGTTTTGTACTATCACGAAGACCTTACTTTTAAGGAAATTGGAGAGGTTCTCGAAGTAAGTGAATCGCGCATTTCTCAGCTTCATACAAAGGCAAATTTGAGACTTCGCGCAAAACTCACAAACTTGAGAAAGGGAATTATTTAATAGAGAATTAGATTATAGAAAAATGGTTACGCTGGACAAATTACGAACAGATATGCAAACACTTCTCCAGGTTGATCGTAATCTGCACTTTGTTGAGGTAAATGCAGATACGATTGATGAGGCACTTGCAGATGCAGTTGTTCAGCTTGATACAAAACTTTCAAATCTTCATTATGAAGTTGTAGAAAAGGGCAGTGACGGTATTCTTGGCCTTGGAAAAAAGCCATGGAAAATCATGGTTTATCAGGATCCAAAAACCGTTAAAAAAGCCACACGTCTTGCTTCTGACGGCTTATTTGAAATTGATGAAGAAGACGAAACTGCACAGATTACAAATCGCGACGGACTTTACTATATCCGACATTTCAAATCAGACATTATGCTTAAGGTTCTTTTGCCACTGGGCGAAGGACAACCTGTTGAACTCAAAGAGGTTCTTGATGAAGTTAAACGTCCAGATACTTTGAGTTTTGATGAAGAACTGGTTAAAAAATGCGTTAAGACCGGAACAGATAATGATTATGTAGTTATTGGTCAGTTTAAGCATGTTCCTGCCGGTGATGTTGTAATTGGCGTTGAAGTTTCAAAAGATGAAATGAAGGGAAATATTGTTGTTTCTCCTCCATCTATGAGTGGTTCTGAAGCATCATTTGATATGATTAAGCGCGCAATTCTCCAGCAGGGTGTTGTAGATGCTTGTATAAAAGAAGATAAAATCAGGGAGTTTGTTGATACTCCTGTATATAATGTTCCTTTTGAGGTTGCAGAAGCTATTCAGCCGGTAGATGGTCACGATGCTTATATTTCCTATAATTTCGAAACTGACCCTAAAAAGCTTAAAGCCCAGGTTGATGAAGAAGGAAAGGTTGATTACAAGAAACTTAACAATATTCAGAACGTTATTGCAGATCAGCCGCTTGCACAGAAAATTCCTGCTGAGCGAGGAAAGGGTGGAAAAACACTTTTTGGCCGCTACCTCGAAGCAAAAAATGGAAAAGACATTCAGATTCAGCTCGGAGCAAATGTTAAACTTGACCGCGACGGCGTAACCATTAAAGCCGAAATTGATGGCGAAGTTATGCTCGTAAATGGAAAGGTTACAGTAGAGCCTGTTAAATACCTCGATGCAGTTAATGTTAAAACCGGTGATGTTAAATTTGTTGGTACTGTAGTTATTAAAGGTAACGTACAGGAAGGCTACAAGGTTGAAGCTACTAATATCGAAGTTAATGGCATTGTTGATAAGTCTCGTCTTGAAGCAACAGGAAACATTATTGTACGTCAGGGTATTTTTGGAAAGGGCGAAGGTTTTATCAAAGCTGGAAAATCTCTGTGGGCTAAATTTATTAATGATACAACTGTTGAAGTTGAAGATAACGTTATTGTTTCAGATTCAATTGTAAACTCAAGCGTAACTGCCATGAAGAATATTGTCCTTCGCGGTAAAAAGGCTCAGATTATTGGTGGTCACCTTATGGCTACTGAGGAAATCTGTGCCCGCAAGGTTGGTTCTCCAGGTGGTGGTACAGAAACAATTCTTGAAGTTGGTGTAGACCCTCGTGCTAAAAAGCGGCTTGAAGAGTTGCAGAATATGCAGGCAAAGGCTACCAAAGAATACGAAAACTGTGACCTCGACATTCAAACCCTTGAGCAGCAGAAAAAACTTCGTAAAAAACTTCCTCAGGAGAAGGAAGAAAAACTTAAGACCCTTAAGGAACGCTGTGAACAGATAAGCGAAGAACTTGAAAAGATGACTCAGGAAATCAACAGTATTCAGGAACATCTTCGCGAACTTAAAGCAATCGGAAAGGTTAAGGTTGAAGGCGATGTTTATGCCGGAGTTAAGATTTATATTCGCGATGTACTTGATGAAGTAAAAATCGACACTAAGGGCGTAACTTTCTATTATGATAAGGCATTCAGCAAGCGCGGTCCTTATGAGCCGCCTGCATTAGCCGAGGAGCAGCCGGATGGGTATTCAGCCGATTGATCTTCAGACAATGTATACTCAGCTGTCTAATGTCTCAAAAACTATGGCAGGAGCTCAACAGGCTCAGCTTACAGAGGCAATGCAGCAGCAGGGAAACATTCAGCGCAGTATGGAAAATGCTGCCAAAGTGCAGCAGACTTCTAATGAAAAATCAGATACAAATAGTGTAAATCAAAATGGTTCAGGCGCCGGCTCTTATTTTGGCGGAAAACGAAAAGGGCAGGAACAAAAACAAAAAGATGAATATCCTGAAGAAAAACGTCCTCCAAAAAGTGACCTCTCATATCTGGGAACAATAATTGATATTACGAGGTAACTATGGCTGCTTATATTGCAATTTTTCTTTCGTTAGTTTGTATAATCTTAATGATTATTATCCTCATCCGTTTTAAGAAGCTTTTTTCAACTGATGCAATTATCGATAAAACCAAAGCACAAATGAATCGTGTTATTATTGATGTAAATAATAACGCAAATCGCGATCTCGAACTTTTGAATGAATCTTCAAGGCGCCTTCGCGCACTTTTAAACGAGGCTGATAAAAAAATGGAAAGTTTTCGTGAGGCTTCACAGCTTTTACGAAATCTTCTTGCAGAAGCAGAAAAAAAATCTGGTTCAGGAGCTGGTAAAATAGTTTATGTTGAATCTGCTAAAGAACCTGTTCAAAAAACTCCTGAAGTAAAACCTAAGGTAAAAACAAATCCATATGTAGATCCGGATGCAAGTTATCGTGTAAGAACTATGCCGCCGCCAGCCGGAACGCAGCAGTCTCTTTTTGATGAAAATGAAACAGATGAAGAACCTAAGTCAATTTTAAAAGATGAAACTCTGATAACTCCAGATGGGGCTGCTTACAAAGAAGTACCTCTTATAATTACTAAAGTTTATGATGATAAGGAAACTTCTGCAGAACCTAAGAATAATCGGACCTTAAAAGAAAATGTTGAACGACTGTTTCATCAGGGAATGCAGATTGATGATATTGCTGCAGAATTATCTTGTTCTACGTCGGAAGTGCAGTTTATAATAGATATGCTTTGATTAATCGTTATCCCGAACTTGTTTCAGGATTTATAATACAGATGCTGAAAATAGTTCAGCATGAGAACAAATATTAGGAGTTTAAAAAAATGAAAGTAAGCAAACAAAAATTTGGTATGCTTTGTGATGGTACAAAAGTAAATCTCTACACTGTAAAAAATGGAAATATGTCTTTTTCGTGCACAGACTATGGTTGTACAATTACAAGTATAGTTTTGAATGACGGTGAAAATAAAAAGACAGACGTTCTTTTAGGTTATTCAACTCTTGAAGGTTATATTAATGGTAACGTATTCTTTGGCGCAATTGTAGGCCGTTTTGCTAACCGTATTGGCAAAGCTGCTTTCGAACTTGATGGCAAAAAATATGAACTTGATAAGAATGACGGTCCTAACTGTCTTCACGGTGGTTTTACCGGTTACAATAAAGTGATGTGGAAAGGTAAGATGATTGATGATGGAAAACTCTGTGGTGTACGTTTTACCCGTGTTTCTCCAGATGGTGAACAGGGCTTTCCTGGAAATGTAAAATTTACAATTACCTATCTTCTTGATGAACATAATAATCTTACCTGTCTTTATAATGCAGAAACAGATAAGGCAACCCCAATCAATATTACTAATCACGCATATTTTAATCTTGCCGGTAACGGAAATATCGGTGAGCATACAGTTCAAATGAATTCTACAAAACGTCTTGAAGTAAATGTAAAGCTCATTCCGACAGGTAAACTTCTTGATGTAAAGGGAACTCCTTTTGACTTTACAAAAGAAAAGAAAATCGGTAAGGAAATCAAAGATGTTGGAGTAGGTTACGACCATTGTTACGTAACTGAAAAATATGATTCTGAAGATCCACACTGCGGACTCCCACTTGATGATTCAGATCTCGTAGAATTCTGTACTGTTAAGGAGCCTTCAACTGGTCATGAAATGGCAGTATTTACAAATATGGAAGGCTGTCAGTTCTATACTGGAAACTATATCAAGGGAATTATTGGAAAGAATGGCCGTGTTTATAATTCACATGATGCTTTCTGTCTTGAAACACAGTGTTTCCCAGATACTCCAAATCAGACTTCATTCCCAACCTGTATTCTTGAACCAGGTCAGAAAATGAAAGCTAAGACTGTATATTCCTTTACAATCTCAAAGTAATCTGATATATTAGTTTAAGCGTTTAATTTATTAAACTAACATTTTTTTTTCACCTCCATAGAAAGTTTTTCGTTGAAAATACTGAACTTTGGGGGTAAAATTATTTATTATACTCTGCACATAAAAAGAGAGGACGTGTAATGGATGTAC
>CAMNIU010000204.1 GCA_946540605.1 uncultured Treponema sp. | reverse complement strand
ATAAATTGTCCGTCTGTATCCTGTAAAACTGTTCCTACGTGTTTTGAGATTCCAAAAATTCCAGCTTTAGCCGGATTTTCTCCACAGACAGAAATTTCGCCTTCGAGTTTTCCGACATAAGTTGATGGAATGAGTCCATTTATACATTTAGCTATTGTTGATTTTCCTGAACCGGAAGAACCTATAATTAATATTTTTTCACCTTTTTTGATTTCGAGATTAATATTTTTTAGAGTAGGGGTTGATTTAGTCCGATACTGAAAACTTACGTTTCTAAAACTAATGATGGATTCCATTTTGGAATGATTATAACAAGATTAAGATGAAAAAAAAAGGTCGTCTTCCAGAAATCAGGATGACGACCGTATATAAAAACTATTCTTCTTCTTTCAATGAACCGGATTTTGTTTTGATTTTTGAATAACCAAAAGCAAGAAGGCTTCCGAGAATTGCAACAATTACAAGGTTTGTGATTGCAGCTGTGATTCCCTGAATGAATACTTTGTTTGCAGGTTCCTTGTAGATTACAATATCAAGAACTGGAGCAATCAAAGCCCATGCAATTAAGTTTGAAAGAACCTGAACAAGATTGAATCCGAGGCACTGTTTAAAACCGAATCCACCTTCTTCAATTGCATATTTTTTTGCAAAAAGACCAACGAGCAAACCAAAGATTGCATCCGGGAAAACCCATGACCACCATACACTTCCATAGAAAAGTGCATCTCCTAAAGCATGTCCAATCAAACCTATTGCAAAGCCTGCTACAGGACCGAATACTGCTGCAAAGAAAGTCAAAACAGCGGCACGTACCTGCAAAGCTGTATTAGGAACGAATCCGATTGGAATCTGAACTGTTGTCAAAGCAACAAAAATTGCAGCACCAATACCGATTGCTACAACCTGACGAATAACTGATTTTCCTTTGTTATCTGCCATATAACACCTCTTTTATTTTTTATACCTACAAAAAGGTAGGTAAATTTAAATTGCGTATTCTGCTTCCTGAACCTTTCCTGCATAATTCAGAATCTCAAGAATCTGTGTTCTGTATTTCAAGAACACGTCTTGTCCACGTGCACGCGGATGGCTCAAATCAATCTTAATGATTTTTTCTACCTTTGCCGGGCGCGGTGACATAACTACAACATAGTCACTAAGGTAAACTGCTTCGTCTACATCGTGGGTTACCATAACCATTGTTGTGTTATGCTCTTTCCACAGGCGGATTATTTCGTCCTGCATGGTCATGCGGGTAAAGGCATCGAGGGCTCCAAGGGGCTCGTCCAGCAACAGAATTTTGGGGTGACCTACAAGGGCTCGGGCAAGACTTGCTCTCTGATTCATACCGCCAGATAACTGATGAGGAAATGATTTTTCAAATCCTTCGAGGCCTACAAGTTTTATGAACTCATCAACATCAGCTTTGCGGTTTTTATAAATATGGCGGGCACGCAAACCAAAAGCCACGTTGTCTCTGATTGTGAGCCATGGAAAAAGATTTGCCTGCTGGAAAGCGAAGCCACGGTCGCTGCCTGGCTTTGTGATTTTAGTTCCGTCAACCTGAACTTCGCCCGAGGTGGGTGTTTCCAGTCCTGCGATACAGCGGAGCAGGGTAGTCTTTCCACAGCCGGATGGACCGATAAGTGAAACAAAACTTCCTGCTGGAATTGTAAAGTCAACTCCATTGAGCGCAGTTACTTCTTCGGCTTCTCCCTGATTAAAGATTTTTGTTATATTGCTTAATTTAATTTCTCCAGACATATTTACCTCTTTGATATACTAAACTTCTTTTATGGGGGGCGTTGCGGGGGCTCACCCCGCAGAGGGGGTAGCGGAAAACGCCGCAGGCGGTTGGAGCGAGGGGGAGACTTCCCCCACCTCGCTACCACTTAATCAATCCCTTCTGCCAGCTGAGCAGTTTACCTCTTACCTTAAAGAGCACTGTAATAATCACAGTACAGAAAACTGCAATCATAAGCAGGCCGGCGTAAACTCCGCTGTAAAGCATCATTGCTTTCTGGTAACTGATGTACCAGCCGATTCCATATTTTGCACCGAACATTTCGGCAGTCATAAGGGCAATAAATGCGGCACAGATTCCGTTGAAAGTTCCCTGGAAAATATTTGGCAGGGCAGCTGGAACTGCAATGCGGAAAACCTGAAAGAAGGTTCTGGCTCCAAGGGTTTTACCGACTTCGAAATATACCTTGCTTGTGTTCTGAATGCCCGAGCTTGTCATCAGCTGAACCGGGAACCATACTGCTAGAGCGATGATAAAAACGCTTGCTCCAAAAGGAGTAGGGAAGGTTGTAAGAACAAGTGGAATCCAGGCTGTAGCCGGAATTGGACCAATCAGTTTGATGTATGGATTTATCCAGTAATATACGCGGCGGCTGAAGCCCAGGAAAACGCCGGTAATAAAACCAACCGTTACGCCCCAGAAAACTCCGAGCAAGAGAAGGCGGAAAGAATACCAGATGCATTTTCCAAGCAGGGCTGTCTGCTCTACAAAGACTGCGAGTATGTTGTCGAAACTTGGAAAAAAGATTACCGGTAAGAGGGCAAACTTGGCGGTTATTAAATTAATGATAATTACAAGGCCTGCTGTTCCTAAAAGGAAAGGCCCCTTGTATTCAAGAGATGAACGGATTTTTTTTAAGAAGAATGAAAGAATAAAAAACAGTCCTGATATTCCAAGAAGAATAAGCAAAAGAGTATTATAGTAGGAACTTTTTGCTACAGGATGAAGACTGCTGTTTGGAATGAGATTGTGGACGGCAAGAGCTATAAGAACTCCAATTGTTGGAAGAGCTCTGTAAATAAGTGATTTGATTGTAGATTGAAATTTTTCAGTATTTGCCATTTATAACCTCTTATATAACCTAGTAACTTACTAGGTTATATAATTTTTTCATCCTTTTTACAAATATATTTTTTTTATAAGAGGTATAGGAAAAAGTTATAACCAAGATGATTGGATTGATGGGAGCCCTGTGACGAAGTAATCCATCTGAAGAAAATCTTTCGCTCCTTGACGCAAATTTCTCTTGCGGTTACTATCTCATCTATGCGAAAAAGAATTTTACTTGAATGGTTAAAAATTGTTCTGGGACTTATTGTTTTTGCCTTTGGTGTTCACCTGACAATTTTTGCAAATATAGGTCTTGCTCCCTGGGATTGTCTTGGCATGGGAATTTCTTATCACACCCCGCTGAACTATGGTATGGCGATGACCATTATGGCGCTTGTGATTCTTGGACTTGATATTCTTATGAGAGAAAAAATCGGCTATGGTACAATTATTGATGCCCTGATTACC
>CAMNIU010000203.1 GCA_946540605.1 uncultured Treponema sp. | reverse complement strand
TTCGAAATGTTGTTACCAATTACGTCCATTCGTGTCTGGTGATTCTGAAGTCCTGAAACTCCAGAATAAAGTGATCTCATCATATGCTAATTCCTTCCTTCCTACCCGATTAGTCAGCGTATACCGCTTTAATTTTATCCATGCTGTAATACATTCCGTTCACAAGAATCTGTGGATTTTCCCCACGAGTTGCCCCTTCCACGACTCCCTGAACTGAGGTATCACCTATATCCAGTTCTACTGTCTTACCTAATGTGGCAGCTGCTTCTGAGCTGTTGATAAATGCTGCCATTTTTGCAAAGGATGAACTCATGTTTGTCATCTGTTCCAGGGAGCTGAACTGTGCCATCTGGGAAATAAACTCTGTATTTTCCATTGGGCTTGTCGGATCCTGGTTCTGCAGCTGGGTAATGAGCAGCTTCAGAAAATCATCCTTTCCTAATTCATTGGAAGTTTTTCTTCCTTCTACAACGAGCGTTTTGTTATAGTTATTTACCGCGTTTTCTACAGCAAACTTTTCGCCCGCACTCATTTGAGTGTTTATGCTGTTGTGTGTGCTAAGTAGTTCCATCATTTCTCCTTACACAAGCCTACAATCGAAAATCCGTTAAAAAACGAGCCGCAAGGGTCGTTTTAGGATTATCGAAAGATTGGCTCAGAGGCAAGCTGTGCTTGCCGACCTTTTTTTATATCGTCAATTTACGCAACGATGTTTACAGAATAATTCGAAATATCTTCTGCATTTTCAAAGATACTGTCGAGTTCGGCGCTAAGCCCCCCAGCCGAGTTTCCGTATACACGTCTTGCAAACAGATTTGTACCATCGTTCTGTCCCTCAAAGCCCATGCTCTGATTGAAAGAACCTCCATTATTCATTGCAACATCAAAGTTAGCTGCATCAAAGCCGCTCTTAATAAATGCTTCGCGCAAGGTTTCTGCATTGTCCTTAAAAACCTGGAGTGCTTCTTTTGTTGCAACTGTTATATGACCGCTAAGGGTCTTACCGTCAAGGGACAGGTGAATCTTTACATTCCCTAAATCATCCGGGTGAAGTACAAGATTAATTGTTCCCTGATTGTTATCTTTTAATACGAGGTTTCCGGCCTTTACAAATTCCGGTGCAACATTACTAAGCTGATTGCTGAGCATTGCCTGGAAATTTGAACCATTGCTTGCAGCTGTCTGGGTGTTCAAAGAAAGAACGTCAGTTTCTGCATTCGGGTTGAGTTCTACGCTCATTACAGCTGTACTATCGTTAGTTAGTTTGATTTCGCTGGTTTTGATTGCAGATTTCTTTGAGTCGGCAAGCTGATTCTGCGAGTCGGTATTGAACTTTGTGCGCTGATCTTCAACTGTAATTTTTCCGTCTTTATCGAGTGCAAACTTTTTGTTTTCACCTTTGTTGCCAGAAAAATCGAAATTTGAATCTGAGTTTGAAGAATCAGCTTTGTTATCTGCACCTAACTGATTCAAAGTAAGTTCTGCAGTACCGTCTGCCGAAACTGCGAGTTCTGCACCGGCTTCGAGGTCTGTATCATCTTTAAGCTCAATTTTTTCTTCAGCGTGTGCCAGATTCTGAACTGAAGCTGCCAACTTTTCTGAATCTGCAGCATTGTCTGCTCTTTGTGCAATTTCTTCGATACGGGAAAAATCTTTTTCGGAAAGTTTTTTATTTTTTCCGTTGTCTTTGAGATTTTTTTCTGCCTTGCTTAATGCACTAGTTTTTTCTAACTTATCGAGATCTGCAGACTTTTTCGCAGTCTCGTCTTTTGCAGAAACCTTATCGTTTTTCTGATTTGAATCATCGACTTTTTTAGAATCTTTTGTATCAGTTTTTTCTACAGTCTCTTCTGCTTTTTTATCATCAGCTTTTTCAACCTGATTTTCAGAAGGTTTTTCTTCTGTTTTTACCGTTTTGCTGGAATCATCAGCTTCAGAAATATTTCTTGGAGACTCTGGAGCTGTGTTTTCCGGCTTTGCAGGCTCTTCGGTCGTATATGACGCAAGAATATCTGCAAATGAAACAGACGAATTTTCATTAGGAGAAGTTTTTACTGTAGAAGATAACTGTAAATCACTGAATTGATTCGGATTTACGATGATATCTGTGATTGCCTGATATGACACTTGGCAAATCTCCTTTTTAGCGTTGAAGATTTGCCATGCTGAATGCTAGTCGAGGGACTCCGGCTTATTAATCATCTTCCGCTGTATTTCTGCAGCCCGGTCAGATGGCATCAACGAAAGCCAGTACGACCCCATTGACGAAGTACCTTCTGCAGCTGCAATCTCTTCGACTTTGCGAAGGACGTCAATTACTGTCTGATCATCCATCGCAACAAGAATAGCAACCGAAGCTTCAGGTCTCATACCATTCAGATTTTTAGCAATCTGTTCAACGTTTATATTCTTATCATCGTATTTTTTTACTTTGAGGTTAAATGTTTTTTCTCGCTCTTCCTGATTTTTTTCGCGTTCTGCAAGCTCTGTACTCACCTGTTCATTCTGCTTTTCTGCTGCCTGAATATCAGATTCGCGCTTGTCGAGCTCTTCTTTGAAGATATCGAGGGCTTCGCGCTGCTTACGGAGGCGGTCTTCATCGAGATTTGCCACGAGGGGGCGTGACTGAGTTGTTGTCGTAGAAGTCTGAGGAGATTTTTTGAGTACCTTATATACCGGCGAGAAAACTGACTTAACGTGCACTACGCCAAGGTAGTCGAACCATAAAAGGCCGCCCGCCAGAAGAATGAGAATGATAATCAAAAGAACAAAAGTTTTCCCCAAAGACTTTTTGAAAGACATAATTTTTCCACCCCTCTATAAAATACGTCATTCCGAACTTGTTTCGGAATCTCCATTATAGATGCTGAAACAAGTTCAGCATGACGTCATTTTCCTTAATCAATCAACCCTGAAATTGCCGCACCCAGTGTAATATCATTATCGCAAGATACAATATTCCAGTAGATTCCAAGCTGACGGGTCAAAACTTCATCAAGATAGCCGTAAACTCGTTCACGAACCTTGTAAGTCTTGAAGAAGGTTGTTCCGTCGCACAAAATGCAGATTGGTTTTGCCGCATTTTTTCCTTCACTAGTCTGAATTGCGCAGGCTGTAAGAATTGCAGCTGAATAACGTGCAGAACGCTCTGCAATTGCATCAAGAATCTGGAAAATCTTGTCTGCATCATCATCAGAACCACAGTCACAAAGAAGCTTTCCAAGCAGGCATTCCTTATCATAAGGATGATGAAGGAACTTGTCCATTTCAATCAGGGTAAGTCCTTCAAGCTTCAAAATAGCCTCGTTTACCTTATCACTAAAGAGCCCTTCTTTTGCGGCAGTCTGGAGCGCAAACCATGAAACTGGTCCAAGATAAGCGCCTGAACAGAGCTTTTCAAGGAAGAAGGTGCCCGGTTTTACGGTAGTTTTGTCAAAAGCAATGTCAAAATCAGAACGGTTTACTTTAAGGAACTTGCCGCTTTCGCAGACAATAATCTGCTTTTTGATTTTGCAGCAGTCGCAGTCCGGCTGAAGATATGCTGCATTCATTCCGGTTCCAAGAATAAATCCAATGTTAGAAGAATAATGGTCTCCATCAGCGGCACAGGCAGCACCGGCAAGCAAAGCGGCAACTGTATCATTACAAAGTGTAATGCGCTTAATGCTGTTCCAGCCGTGTTCAGTAAGGGCAGCCTTTAAGCATTCACCAATTTTTGCGCCGACAACTTCCGGAGCTTTAACTTCTTTTGAGAAGCCAAGAAGAACACCGTCGCCATCTTCCTGAATCTCCATTGGATATGAAAAACAGAATCCGATGCGGTCTGATTTATTTTTAAGATGTTCAAGATTATTTGCAATCTGTTCAAAAAACTCTTTGCGGCTAAGTTCGCGCTCAACACCAGGCATGCGTGTCTTTTCCATTTCGGAAATGGCTGGTTGGCCTGCTTCATCAAAAGTTACCAGGCAGGAACGGAAGTTTGTTCCGCCTGCATCAATTACAATTACACTCTGATTTTTTGCTGATTTTTCCGGAGGGTTGCAGAAGGTGCGGATCATATCTTCATCTGCACCCTCTTTTTTGAGCCCTTTGCGCATATCAAAAAGGATTGCCTGGGCCACTGTAAGTACATCAACGTGGTTGACAAAATTATGTGCTGCTAAAAAAGCACTTACCTGATTATTCATAGTTTTTTCCTGTATGTATATTTTTATTCTATATATTATACACACATTTTTAGGTTAACGCAAACGCAATTTTGAGACATCTGCAGTCACTTTGTGTCATTGCCCGGCTTTATGGTGTGTCATTGCGAGCGTAGCGAAGCAATCTGTCGAAATCTCGTCATTGCGAGCGTAGCGAAGCAATCCATAATATGCTGACTTAGCATTGTAGATTGCCGCATCGCTTCGCTCCTCGCAATGACTCAGAATTAGAACGTGTCATTCCCGGGTCAAGCCCAGGAATGACATAAAATAATTACATCTTCGCTTTCAACTGCCCCAGGAAGTCGCTGAACATTGCTCCGGTTTCTTCTTCGGTCAACTGCTTAGGCTCGTGGTACTCAACCAGGTTGGCCGGAATCTCATCCAGGAAGCGGCTTGGCTCTGTTTCCACAGTCATCTGCATGTGACGGCGCTTGCGGCAGGCAGATATGAATAGCTTGTCGCGGGCACGGGTAATGGCAACGTAAAACAGGCGGCGCTCTTCTTCCACGTCGCCGTTGTTTTCTTCCACGGAGCGCGCGTGCGGAATCAGCCCTTCCTCTGCCCCTGCGATAAACACAACAGGAAACTCCAGCCCCTTTGACGCGTGAATTGTCATCAGGTTTACCTTTCCCTTGTCACCTTCGTCATCGCCATTGTCGCGGCTCATCAAGGTAATGCGGTTCAAATAATTGTAAAGATTCGGGTTCGGATTGTCCGGGTCGTTTTCCCAGATTTCCATAAAGCGGATTAAATCTTCAATATTTTTGAGCTTAAAGCGCACGGCTTTTTCGCTCTTTGAATATTCAGTGAGCAGGTAATCTTTGTAGTTGATGTCTTCAACCATCTGGCGAACCTTGTTGGCAAGACCGCGACCGCTCAAAAGCTTCTGGCGGTGTCCTTCGATGATATCCACAAAGCCCTGTAAATCTTCCTTAAGAACGTCGCTGGCTGTAGAGGCTTCGGCGTGAATCAGATAGTCGATGGCGTTCCAGAGTGTACAGCCGTTGAGTTCGGCGGCATCATTCATCAGCTGAATTGCAGAACGGCCGATGCCTCGGCGCGGTGTATTAATGATTCGAAGCAGGTTGATATCATCATCATGATTCGAAATTACGCGCAGATAGCTGATAACATCCTTGATTTCCTTGCGTTCAAAAAAGCTGGTTCCGCCGCTCATAGTGTAAGGAATGTTATTCTGCAAAAAGGCTTCTTCTATAAAACGGCTCTGAGTGTTAGCCCGCATTAACACGCCGAAATCATCATACTTGCGTTTTTCTTCAACCGCGATTCCAAGGATTGACTCTGCAATAAAGTCGGCTTCGTCAGTTTCGTTTTCGGGCATAAAGATTTCGATTGGCTTTCCGGCACCTTTACCGCTCCAGAGCTTTTTATCCTTGCGGTTTGTGTTGTGGGCAATTACACCGTTTGCGGCTTCAAGGATGGTTCCTGTCGACCGGTAGTTTTGTTCCAGGCGGATTTCTGTTACATCAAAATCTTTTTCAAAGTTGATGATATTCTGATAGTCAGCACCTCGCCAGCTGTAAATGCTCTGATCATCATCACCAACGACAGCAACATTTTTATCAGCCAAGAGATGCATCATTTCATACTGCTGATGGCTTGTGTCCTGAAACTCATCAACCATCAGATACTTATAGCGCTCGCGGTAACGGGCCAGCACCTCGGGATATTCTTTGAATAATTTGATTGGCAGAACAATGAGGTCATCAAAATCAACGGCATTGTAAAGTTTAAGCCCTTCCTGATAAAGCTCGTAAAGTGGCTTGTACATATCGTTTGCAGTTTCCCAGTTTTTGCGACCAGTTTTTATGTTTGAGATAAGGTTTCCAATGGTATAAATATCCATCGCTTCCGGCGAAAACTTTAGTTCGCGGCCACACTCTTTGATAAGGGCCACACGGTCGGTCTCATCATAAATCGAAAAGTTTTCACGCCAGCCCAGCTTGTCTATGTCCTGTCGCAGAATCTTAACACCGAATGCATGAAATGTAGAAACAGTGAGGTTCTGCAGCTTCTTTTCGGTGAGAGTCTTAATTCGGTCAGCCATTTCTTTTGCGGCTTTATTTGTGAAAGTGAGGGCAAGGATTGAGCTCTGAGGAATTCCCTTGTCCAGCATGTGCGCAATGCGGAAAGTGATTACACGGGTTTTTCCACTTCCCGCGCCCGCAATAATAAGAATAGCGCCTTCTGTAGTAGTAACAGCGCGGTACTGCTGTGGATTAAGTTCTTTTTTCAGGGATTCCAAGTCAAGCATAGGGTTATATATTACGCAGAAGATATTGTCGGGTCAAGCCCGACAAAGACCCCGAAACAAGTTCGGGGTGACGTTGTATTACACTCTATACTTAATCTTCTTACCAGTGCCTTCGTAGAGCTTTTTGCGCATTTCGGCAATCTGTGGGTCGCTGATGTAGTCATCGAAGCTCATCATGCGGTCGATGATTCCATTTGGTGTGATTTCCACGATGCGGTTTGCAATAGACTGAATGAACTCGTGGTCGTGAGAACTAAACAAAAGCACGCCAGGGAAGGCAATCAAGCCTTCGTTAAGCGACTGAATTGCTTCCAGGTCAAGATGGTTTGTAGGGTCATCCATAGTAATACAGTTAGCCCCGCTTAACATCAATTTTGAAAGCATACAGCGAACCTTTTCACCACCCGACAAAACCTTAACCTTTTTCAAAGACTCATCACCGCTAAAGAGCATACGACCAAGGAAGCCGCGCACATAAGCGTCATCCTGCTCCTTAGAATACTGCTTGAGCCATTCAGTGATGTTCAAATCATTATTAAAGCTCTCGCTGTTATCGCGCGGCAGATAAGACTGCGAGGTAGTCTGTCCCCAGAAGAACTCACCACTATCCGGCTTTTTCACCCCATTGATAATATCAAAAAGAGCAGTAACCGAGTTATGTTCAATACCAACAAAGGCAATCTTGTCAGT
>CAMNIU010000202.1 GCA_946540605.1 uncultured Treponema sp. | reverse complement strand
GCAACCCGCATTTTCTCTGAGCCACAGAGCGATTTCGTTTTTACAGAAAAATTGCCTGAACACAATGGCCGCGAAATTATCTGGGAATTCCTTCCGGGCCAGTACGACCAGCGTGCCGACTCTGCTGAGCAGTGTCTTTCTTTGCTTCGCGCAGGTCTTAAGGGGGTAAAAACTCTTACAGAAGCTCCTGTTGTTCGTTGTGCAAAAATCGTTGTTCTCGAAGGCAGCGTTTCAGACGAAGAAATCAAAAAGATCCAGAACTATCTTATTAACCCTGTAGATTCACGTCTTACCGACGATACAAAACCTGAAACATTAAAAATGCATGTTGAAGAGCCTGCAGACATTCCTGTTGTAGAAGGCTTTATCAATATGAATGACGAAGAGATTGAAGCATACCGCAACAAGATGGGCCTTGCTATGGACCATGCTGATATCGTATTCCTTCAGGACTATTTCAAGGGCGAAGGACGCGACCCTGTAGAAACAGAAATCCGCGTACTCGATACTTACTGGTCTGACCACTGCCGTCACACAACCTTCCTTACAGAACTTAAGGATATCAAAATTGAAGACGGTCCTTATGCACCTCTATTCAAAAAATCCCTTGAAAATTACCAGGCTATGCGTACAGAAATGTATGCCGGCCGCACAGATAAGCCAGTCTGCTTAATGGATATGGCTGTAATCGGAATGAAGTATCTCAAGAAGCATGGAAAACTTGAAGATATGGAAGTTTCTGAAGAAAACAACGCATGTTCGGTTTATATAGACGTACATTACACTGCAGATGAAAACGGAAAGCCTTTGTCTGCAGAAGACCCACGCGCTACAGAACGCTGGCTTATGATGTTCAAAAACGAAACTCATAACCATCCTACAGAAATCGAACCATTCGGTGGTGCCGCAACCTGTCTTGGTGGTGCTATCCGTGACCCTCTTTCTGGACGCAGCTGGGTTTACCAGTCAATGCGTATTACCGGTGCCGCAGACCCAACTGTACCACTCAGCGCTACAATGAAGGGAAAACTCCCTCAGATTAAGCTCTGCCGCGAGGCTGCCCAGGGCTTCAGCTCTTATGGTAACCAGATTGGTCTTACAACAGGTCAGGTAGAAGAAATCTATCACCCTGGCTATGCCGCAAAACGTATGGAGCTTGGTGCCGTTATCGCTGCCGCTCCTGTAGATACAGTTATCCGCGAACGTCCGGAGCCGGGCGACATCATCATACTTCTTGGTGGTGGTACCGGCCGTGACGGTATTGGTGGTGCAACTGGTTCTTCAAAGGTTCATACTGTAAAATCTGTTACAACTGCCGCTGCCGAAGTTCAGAAGGGTAATGCCGTAGAAGAGCGCAAGATTCAGCGCCTCTTCCGCAATAAAGACGTAAGCCTTATGATTCGCCGCTGTAACGACTTTGGTGCCGGTGGTGTTTCTGTTGCTGTTGGCGAGCTTGCTCCTGGTCTTGATATCAATCTTGATGCTGTACCAAAGAAGTACGAAGGTCTCAACGGAACTGAGCTTGCAATTTCTGAAAGCCAGGAACGTATGGCCGTTGTTGTTCGCAAGGCCGATGTAGACCGCTTTATTGAAGAAGCTAAGAAAGAAAACTTAAACGCTGTTGTTGTTGCAACAGTTACAGATACAAACCGCCTGGTTATGAAATGGCGCGGTAAAACAATCGTAGACATCGGCCGCGAATTCCTCGATGCTGCCGGTGCTCATCACGAAGCAACTGCTTTGATTGAGCAGCCTGCAGAGCCTGCTAAGTCTCCACTTTGCAATCCTCTTGAGTCTGTTGCAGAAGAACTCAACAAGCCTGTTAAGTGCGAAGGCTGCGTAAAGAATCATCTTACAGACGCCTGGCTTGCTAATATGAACGACCTTGCCTGCTGTTCTCAGCGAGGTCTTGGTGAACGCTTCGACGGCTCAATCGGTTCAAGCACAGTTCTCTTCCCATACGGAGGAAAATATCAGAATACACCGGAAGCAGGTATGTCTGCAAAGATTCCGGTAATGACACCGCGCGAAACAAGCACAGCCAGCCTTATGGCTTACGGCTTTGACCCGCGTGTTGGAAACTGGTCTCCATGGCACGGAGCAAAAACTGCCGTATTGAGCAGCCTTGCAAAAATCACCTGTATTGGTGGTAAGGCCCGCACATCACGACTTTCCTTCCAGGAATTCTTTGGCCGTGCAGTAAACGAAAAGCGCTGGGGCTATCCAGCAGCTGCTTTGCTCGGTTCTATCGATGCACAGGTAGAATCTGGTTGTGCTTCAATCGGCGGTAAGGACTCAATGTCTGGTACCTTCGAAGATATCAACGTTCCACATACACTGGTAAGCTTTGCCGTAACTCACGACGAAGCTCCAAATGTTTTGAGTGGTTCATTCAAGGTAAGTGGAAACAATGT
This sequence comes from uncultured Treponema sp., assembly GCA_946540605.1. Lineage (GTDB taxonomy): Bacteria > Spirochaetota > Spirochaetia > Treponematales > Treponemataceae > Treponema_D. The sequence goes on along the minus strand of CAMNIU010000202.1, from coordinate 14,651 downwards.
TTATATGGTAAGCGTTCCATACTCTGATTTGCTTGAACCAGATTACGAAACCTTCCTTAAGAACTCAGATGTTCTTTATGAATTGAATAAGAATAAGCGCATTGCCGCAATGTATCCTGTCGCAGCCGGTGGTATTGCAGAAGCAGTTACAAAGATGGCAATGGGTAATATGGTTGGTATGTCGCTTAATGCTCCTGCAGACATTAAGTCACTCTTTATCCCAACTTACGGAAATATCATCGTAGAAGTTCCTTCTGCTCATGTTGCAGAATTTGAAAAGGCAGCCTTTGTTGCTGGAACTTTGACTCAGCTTGGTATGACAATCGACAAGCCTGCAATCGTAATCAAGAATGCAAAGCTTGGTGATGTTACAAATCCAGAAATTGAAATCAGCCTTGATGACTGCCTTGCTAAATGGGAAGATAAACTTAAAGATGTATTCCCACGCGTAAGTGGAGCAGAACTTCAGCCAGAGCTTCCTGAATGGGCAACAGATGTTCATAAATCTCTCAGCGATATCCGTAAAGCTCCGGCATTTGTTCAGCCGACAAGCCGTCCAAAGGTATTACTCCCTGTATTCCCAGGCACTAACTGTGAAATCGATATGGCCCGTGCTTTCAATCTGGCCGGTGCAGAGACAAAGATTGTAGTTCTTCAGAACCGCACACAGGCTCAGCTTACAGAGTCTCTTGAAAATCTTGCCCGTGAAATGCGCGATGCACAGATTCTCGCCCTCTCCGGTGGTTTCTCTTCTGGTGATGAACCAGATGGTTCTGCAAAGTTTATTGCAAACGTACTTAAGGCTGGAAACATCAGTGAAGAAGTTATGAATCTTTTGAAGAAGCGTGATGGTCTTGTACTTGGTATCTGTAACGGCTTCCAGGCTCTTGTTAAGACTGGTCTTGCAGTATACGGTGAAATCCGCGATATGACTCCAGATATGCCTACTTTGACATATAATAGAATCAACCGCCATATTTCACGCATTGTCCGCACACGCATTGTTTCTGCAACAAGCCCTTGGGCAATGCATCCAAGTGTAATCGACCAGAGAAATCACCTGATTGCTATAAGCCATGGTGAAGGCCGCTTTGTTTGTGATGAAGCAACTGCAAAACGCCTCTTCGAAAACGGACAAGTATTTACCCAGTATGTAGACGAGTTCGGTCGTCCTGCAATTACAGAGCCTGATAATCCAAACGGATCTGCATTTGCAATTGAAGGTATTACATCTCCGGACGGACACGTACTTGGAAAGATGGGCCACTCAGAGCGCGGAGTAGGTATGGAAGTTAATGGTGCTTCTCTTGACCTCTTCAAGAACGTTGGTGGAAATCCTCTTACTAATGAAAGCGAAACAACCTGCGAAAACCTCTTCGCAGCCGGCGTAGCTTACTTCAAATAGTATGGACTCAAGCCCCTCGCCCTGGATTTTTATACTTCTCGCTGTACTGATTGTTCTTTCCATGCTCTTTTCAATTTCGGAAAGTTCTTTTCTTGGAATGAACAAGTTGCGGCTGAGAATCCTTCGCAAAAATAAAGACAAGCGCGCCCTGATTGCGGGGCGCCTGCTCGACCACAAGGAGAGACTTATAAATACTCTCCTTGTGTCGAACGATATTGTAAATATTTTCCTTTCATCTATTATTACCTCAATAGCCCTTGATATGGTTGGGCAGAAGGGAGTTGGGCTTGCCACTCTCATTGCCACTCTTCTTCTTCTGATTTTTGGGGAAATAACTCCAAAGACAATTTCTACCCGTTGTCCAGACAGAATCGCGTATGCACTTGCACCTTTTGTTCAGGTCGTTGTCGTGATTATGCGCCCGGTAGTTACAGTTGTGACCTTTATTGCCCGTTGTGTACTGCGGATTTTTGGAATCAGGACAAACGCAAAAAAGCAGTCTTATACCGAAGAAGAAATAAAAACTTTTTTTGATATGAGCTCAGAAAGTGGTGTAATCGAAGAAAATGAAAACCGCATGATGAGCCAGGTGTTTAAGTTTTCAGACCTTGAGGCTCAGAACATTATGGTGCCTAGAACTAAGATTTGTGCAGTGCCTCACGATGCAACTTACCGTGATATAGTTGAACTTTCACAGCGTCTCGGTTATACGCGTTTTCCAGTTTACAGAAAATCAATTGATGACATAATTGGAATCATTTATCTTAAGGATATGCTGGCCTATAAAGAGAGTCAGTCTACTTTTGATTTGCTTAAGGTGATGAGACCTCCGCTTTTCATTCTTGGTACAAAAAAAATCACCTCCGTTCAGGAACTGCTTTTTGAAAGTCACGATTCCATGGCCATTATCGTTGATGAATATTCGGGTACAGATGGAGTTATTACCGAAAAAGATATTTCGCGGGAAATTTTTGCCCTGCCTGGCGAAGATTCCTTGCGCGGTAAAGTTTTTGATTTTGATAATGTTGAAGATAAAAACTGCTTTGAAATAAATGGTTCTGTGCTTTTACGAGACCTGAAAGAAGATTTACATATTCCTTTGGATTCGAATATCAACGAAACTATTGGCGGCTGGTTTGCAGAACAGATTGACCGTATGCCTGCAGTTGATGATGAAATTGATTTTGAAGGCTGGCTCTTTACAATTAAAAAGATTCAAGCTCACAGAGTTGAACGAATTCAGATTTCAAAAATCCAGACAGAAAAAGAAGAGGAGGCAGAAGAATGAGTTATTACATAGAAACTGCCGCTGAACTTTTTCTTTTGATTTTGTGTGTCGGCTTTTTTACTTCTTCGGAAACAGCTTATTTATCGCTGTCTCGTTTAAAGCTTCGGAGTATGGTAGAGCAGGGAAGACGTAATGCAAAAAAGGTTGCAGGGCTTAAATCAAATATGAACCGACTGCTTACGACGGTGTTAATTGGGACTAACTTTTTGAATTCCCTTGCTTCGGCACTGGCTACGGCTCTTGCAATAAAAGTTTTAGGCTCACGAGGTGTGGCAATTGCGCCCTTTATTACAGCTTTCTTTATAACAACTTTTGCTCAGATTGTGCCAAAAACTGCGGCAGGACTTCATCCTGATAAGTTCACTTGTTTTTCTGCAATTCCACTTCTAATACTTGAAAAAATCTTTTTCCCGGTCGTATGGCTTTTTGAAAGACTTTCTCATGGCGCAGTTGTGCTGGTAGAAAAAATCCTTAAGCCTGCAGGTGCAATTGTTACAGAGGAAGAACTTAAAACTCTGATAGATGTAGGTTCTCATGAAGGAACAATCGAAAAAGATGAAAGCCGCCTGCTCAATAAAATCATTAAGTTTAATGACCTGCTTGTAAATGATGTAATGAAGCACCGTTCACAGGTAAGCATGATAAAAAAAGAAGCGGATTATAACGAGGTTATAAATCAGTTTTTAACATCTGGTTTTTCGACTCTCACAGTTTACAGTGGAAACCGCGAAAATGTAGTTGGAGTTTTGAATTATAAAAAAGTCTTGTTCTGCCCAGAAACTACCGACCGTTCGGAAGGTTTTGCCGGCCGCCAGATGGCTGACGTTCTTTTCATTCCGGGTACTATGAGTGTCCTCGACATTCTCCAAACCTTCCGCACCAGTGAACACAAGTTTGCAGTTGTTCTTGATGAGCAGGGGCAGACAGACGGAATTATCACAATTGAAGATATCCTTAAAGTTGTCTTTGGTCACATGACTGATGAAAATACTTATGATGATACCGCTCCGGAAGATAAGGTTGAGTTAGTTTCTCTTAACACCTTTATCGTTCCAGGCGATATGAAAATTGATGATGCAAATGAGATTTTAGGACTCTCCTTGGAATCAGAAGAAATGAACACTGTGGGCGGATGGCTCCTCGAGCAACTTGGCTATCTTCCAACTTCAGGTACAGTTTTTATAAAAGACCGCAACCTGTTTACTGCAGAAGATGTAAGCGGCCGAAGAATTGTTTCAGTTAGAGTGAAAAAGAGTAATTAATTCCAAGGGACCAGATGAGGCGACTGGTGCCACCACCGTCTTTGCTGACGAGAATCCATTCTTCTGATGTTAGAGTTCCATCAGAATTAAGAAAATTATTACTTGTATCACCTTTACTTACTGGAATATACTGAATAGAACTAAATATTCCAGCCTTGTTATATCGATTAAATTTATATTGAGCCTCAATGTTACCTTTTAATTGCCAGCTGTTTGATATTTTATCCCAAAAGGCCTCTTGTCGTGTGTAATGATAATCTACGGCGTTTATAAAAGTCATTTTTGGACTGACCATAAAATCTGCAGAAAGACTTGTATGAGGTATGTTATCAAATTTTACAGAAAGTCCAATAAACATGGCATTTATTTCTTGCAGATATGAAATTACTTGATTGTTGTTACTGTAATCTTTTATATAAAATGATTTGTCGTTGCTTTTGTATCGTCCAAATCCATATTTACCTGCTAAATGTATGGATTCATATTGGTATGAAAGAAATGGTGTTATTTTCAGATTATAAGGAATATAGATGTTATAGCCTGCTGAAACATAAAAATCTATATATTTTACTAATTCATTAGTATGTTTTGAATAGTGAGTCAGTTCGGAAAAACCGTCATCATACCATGAGTCTGGTATGTCTTTATCTATTTTTGCGAAAGAATTCAACCAGTCGTAATCCTGCATGTATCCGCTTTCTTTTGGAATTCCTAATGAACCGCTTAAACTAACGTACATATATTGTAAAATATCAAATTCAGCTTTAAGTCCGAAAACAGGAATATTTTTTATATCCCAGTCAAGTTGACTTACTTTGTTATCTGTATTTAGATTGAGTTCGTTAAATACATATTCATTAACAGATCCATTTAAAACCTCAAATCTTGGTGTAATTCTGAATGATAAATAATTATTGTCTAGTGCAAAAACTGACGAAACAAAAGTCAAACAAATAATCAGAAAAAAGATTCTTTTCATAGTTCCTCTAAAAAGTATTTTTTTATTGTTTTTTTTATGCTTCCAACGGATCCACTCCAAAAATCTTAGCCAGCTGCTTTCTTGTTGCTTCCATATCTTTTGGGTATGGAGCTGTAAAACTTACTGCTTCGCCGGTTTTTGGATGAGTAAATTCAATTTTATAGGCGTGAAGGGCAAGACGGCTCAAAAGAGGGCGCTCTTCGTATTCATCACCGTTCCACTTCTTTTTAATTTCACTGAGGCGAACCGGTTTCTGATTTCCGCTGTAAAGTGGATCGCAGACAATGCTCAAGCCGTTTTCTGCCAGGTGTACGCGAATCTGATGAGTGCGGCCGGTTTTTGGACAGGCTTCAATCCAGGAATAAGGACCGCAGGTTCCAATCAGACGGAAAGATGTAAACGAAGGCTTTCCGATTTTTTTGTTTACAACAGTTCTGTGGCGCGCATCTCCATCAGGGAGCAAAGGAAGTTTAACTTCGAGAGTTTCCCAAAGCGGGTGTCCGTATACGAGTGCGTGATAAGTCTTATGTACTTCACGTTTCTCAAACTGCATTGAAAGGGCTCTTTGTGCTTCGGCGTTGCGGGCATAAATAATCAGGCCGGAAGTATCCTTGTCGATTCGGTGTACTGCATATAATTTTCCGAATTCTTTTTCTGCAAGAAGGTCCAGACGAGGTGCATCTTCATTATATCTGTCGGCAGCAATTAAAATGCCGCTGCGCTTATTTAATACGACAAAATCATCATCCGAATAAATAACAGTATAGTCTGAGTTCTTTGTAGCCATAGAGATAAATTATACAATATTGCGCTCCTTTTGTCATAAAAGAAGTCGTGAGCCCATTAAGATTTCACCATATTTGCATAAGTACACATTTAAATCTCTCAAGAATAATGATATAATTTATACCCATGAAGAAAATAGAGATTCTTGATTCGACTTTACGCGATGGTGCTCAGGGCGAAGGCATCAGCTTTTCGGTGCAGGATAAACTGCATATCTGTCATGAGCTGGACGAGCTTGGAGTTACTTATATTGAAGCTGGAAATCCGGGGTCGAATCCTAAGGATATGGAATTTTTTAAGGCAGTTGCAGATGTAAAATTCAAAAATGCTACAGTCTGTGCCTTTGGTTCTACCCGTCGTAAAAACTGCCGTTGCGAAGATGATTCCAATCTTAAGAGTCTTCTTTCTGCGGGAACAGATACCGTAGTAATTTTTGGGAAATCCTGGACATTTCAGGTTACAGATATCTTAAAAACTACTCCAGAAGAAAATCTTCATATGATAAAAGAATCCTGTGAATTTCTTGTAGCAAATGGCCGTAAGGTAATTTACGATGCAGAGCATTTTTTTACTGCCTACGAAGAAGATAAGTCTTATGCACTCGAAACCCTGAAGGCTGCAGTTGATGGTGGTGCCACTGTTCTTTGCCTTTGCGAGACCAAGGGCGGTTTTATGATTGACGAATGCCGCCGTGCAGTGAGTGAAGTTGTAAAGCTCTATGGAAAAAAGGTTACAATTGGCATTCACACTCATAATGACTGCGGGCTTGCGGTTGCTAACTCGCTTGTTGCGGTAAAGGAAGGAGCTACACATGTTCAGGGAGTTCTGCTTGGCTTTGGGGAACGAACTGGAAACGCTAATCTTTCTACAATAATTCCAAATCTTCAGCTGAAAATGGGCTATCAGGTTGTGCCGGAAGAAAGCATAAAAAATCTTACTGCAATCTGTAAAAGAGTTGCTGAACTTACAAATATCCGTGTAAATCCACAGTCCCCTTATGTAGGTAAAGATGCATTTGCTCATAAAGCTGGCATGCACATTGATGCAGTCCTCAAAAATCCTTTTGCTTATGAGCATATTCAGCCGGAGACTGTAGGAAATGCCCGTGTATTCCTTATGAGCGAAGTTGCGGGCCGCAGCACAATTCTTGAAAAAATCCGACGTTTTGCACCGGAGGTTCGCCGCAACGACCCGATTGTAAGCGAGCTTATGGAAGCTGTAAAAGAACTGGAAGCTCAAGGTTACCAGTTTGAAGGTGCCGATGGAAGTTTTGAACTGCTTGTAAAAAAGCATCTTGGCCGGTATAAGCCGTTCTTTAAGCTGCATTATTATCAGACTACCGGTTCGAATCCTCGACCGGAAGAAGGGGTTTGCTGCTGTGCCCAGATAAAAGTAGAAGTTGACGGTAATTTTGAAATTACAGCGGGTGAGGGAGACGGTCCTGTCAACGCTCTGGATATTGCACTTCGTAAGGCCTTGGAAAAATTCTATCCGGTGGTTTCGAATTTCCGTCTTGTTGATTATAAAGTTCGCGTCCTCGATTCAAAGTCGGCAACAGCTGCCCGCGTTCGCGTAATTATAGAATCTACCGACGGCGAATCCAGCTGGACCACAGTGGGAGTTTCTTCAGACGTAATCGAAGCTTCATGGATAGCTCTGGTTGATTCGTTTGAATTGAAATTGAGTAAATAAAAAATGACAAATTCTTTTTCCTATGTTAAAATGATGTAAATAAATTTTTGAGGAACGATATGGGCTCTTACATTAAAAAAAATGGACTTTTATACTCTGAAGATTTGCACACAGTAATAGGTGTTGATGATACTTCTAATGAATTTACCGGCCGCATCCCTTTTGGTGCTCACAGAATTGACGATGATGTTTTTTCTGACTGTCCTTATGAGTCTATTTCTCTTCCGGATTCTGTAAAAGAACTGGGAAACCGTGTTTTTGAAAATTCCAAGGCTCTTGAAAAGGTGAAACTTTCAGCAGGGCTTACATCTCTTCCGCCATATCTTTTTTCGGGTTGTTCTGCTCTTACTAAAGTTACGATGCCAAATCAGGTTGAATCTTTTCCTGAGGGACTCTTCAAAGACTGCGAATCTCTGACAGAAATTCCATTCCGTGCGGGACTAAAGGCTCTCTCTCCAAGTGTTTTTGAAGGTTGTTCTTCGCTTAAATCTCTTGTAATTCCAAATACAGTTACACGTATAGAAAGCCGGGCCGCTGCCGGTTGTACAGCTCTTGAAAGTATTGTATTTCCGGCCGGACTTCAGTTCATTGCCCCGGATGCTTTTGAAGGCTGTACATCTGTTCATAATATTCGCCTGGATGGGGAAAGTAATCAGTTCTATGTTGGCGAGGATGGCAGTCTTTATGAAGTAGGCGACGGAGATAGACTTGTCGTCAAGGCTTATGATGTGCAGTCTCAGTCAGTTTCTTTCTTTAAGGAAAATGTTGATGAAGTTTCGGCTGGGCTTGCAGAAGATGCAGATGATGAAATTGAAGAAGATGATACATTCAGTGCAGAAATCGGAGCTTCTGAAGAAGAAACAATGGCTGTAGAAGCTGGTGCTGAGGTAGAAGCCGAGACAGTAACTCCGCCTGAACCTGTATTCGATACAAAAAATGAAGAAGAAGGAGAATCTCAAATTATGGAAGATAGTGCAGTTGATTCAATGCTTGCCGACATTATGGGAGAAGAAAAGGAGCGTAATACACTTTCTGAAGATGTAGCCGTAAGTGCTCAGGAGACAGAAATCCTTTCTGAAACAATGTCTGTTATGGCTGATTCAACACAGGGTAGTGATGTTGCAATTACAAATGATGAACTTGAGAAACTTTTTGCTAAGAACGAAGAAGATGAACTTGCTACTCATAATGCAGATAATCCTGATGTTCTGGACAGCAAAGCTCAGATTCTTACAGACTCAGTTGGACTCAGTTTAATAATTGATTGTGAACCGTCTGGTCCAATGCCAGAAGAGAATGAGCTTTATGTTATTGCAGAAAAGCTTGCACGCGGCGAAGACGGAAAAGACTCTTTCAGTTCAAAGCTTGTTGCCTGTTCTAAAACTCTTGCTCGTATTCACGACTATAAGAAAATCATTATGCTTTATGGTCTTCCTATTGATAATGATGAGTTTGCTCAGTTCTTTAAACATTTTATTTCAAAGAAAAATGTTATTCTCGCCTGCGAAGCTGAATCTCCGTCTAAACTTTCTGATTACGGCAGAAAAATCTGTGAGTTTTCAAGAATCAGCCTTAAGAACGAAGATCTTTCTGAGCAGAGAAATACCGCCGCAATCAAAACAGATAGTCTCATAAAACTTGTCATCCGCGACAAATATGAGTAAGCCTACTGGCGGACGGTGTTCAATCGGAGAACGTTAAAAAAAATTGCGAAAGCAATTTTTAGCTCATCTACATTATTTTTATAAAAGAGGAAATTAACATGAAAAGTGATAACGCAAAAAAAGGTGTTGCCCGTGCGCCACACCGCTCATTGTTTTATGCAATGGGATATACTGATGAAGAATTAGACCGCCCGCTCGTTGGCGTTTGTTGTGCTAAAAACGAAATCATTCCAGGCCATATTGAATTAGACCGCATTGCCGAAGCTGTAAAAGCCGGAATTCGTATGGCTGGTGGAACTCCCGTAGAATTCCCTGCAATTGGTGTCTGCGATGGTATTGCCATGGGACATGAAGGAATGAAATATTCCCTTGTTACCCGCGAACTCATTGCAGACTCAATTGAATGTATGACAAAGGCTCACCAGTTTGATGCCCTTGTTATGATTCCTAACTGTGATAAAATTGTTCCTGGTATGCTGATGGCTGCAGCCCGTCTTGATTTGCCTACAGTTTTTGTAAGCGGCGGTCCTATGATGCCTGGCCACTTACCTGGAAAAGATGAAACAAATCCGTATAGTGGCCGCAATCTTTCACTTACCGATATGTTTGAAGCTGTTGGAGCAGTTGCAAGTGGACGTATAAACGAACAGCAGCTTCGTGAAATGGAAAGCGTTGCGTGTCCTGGCTGTGGTGCCTGCTCTGGAATGTTTACTGCAAACTCTATGAACTGTCTTACCGAGTCTATTGGTCTTGGACTTCCTGGAAACGGAACAATTCCTGCTGTAACAGGACGCCGCATTGCACTTGCTAAAAAAGCCGGTATGCAGGTAATGGAAATGTTTAACCGTGGAATTACCGCCCGCTGTATGATGACTCAAAAGCATTTTGAAAATGCACTTGCTGCTGATATGGCACTTGGCTGTTCAAGCAACACAATGCTTCATCTTCCTGCAATTGCTCACGAGGCTGGTCTTTCAATTGACCTTCATATGGTAAATGAGATTTCTAACCGTACTCCAAATCTTTGTCACCTCGCTCCTGCCGGTCATACTTTTATGTGCGAACTGGATGATGCAGGTGGTGTACAAGCTGTTCTTGCAGAACTTGCAAAAAAGAATCTTATTGATACAAGTCTGATGACTGTAACCGGTAAAACTATTGCAGAAAATATTAAGGGTGTTATTAATCGAAATCCTGAAGTTCTGCGACCTATAGAAAATCCATTCAGCGATAACGGTGGACTCGCAATTCTCTTTGGAAACCTTGCTCCAAACGGAACTGTTGTAAAGCGTTCTGCCTGTGCAAAAGAACTGATGAAACACACTGGACCTGCCCGAGTTTTCAACGACGAAAGTGAAGCAATGGATGCTGTACAGAACCGTAAAATCAAAAGTGGTGATGTTGTAGTTATTCGTTATGAAGGACCAAAAGGCGGTCCTGGTATGCGCGAGATGCTTGCTGTAACTGCAGCCCTTGCCGGACAGGGACTTGATAAGGAAGTTGCCCTCATTACAGACGGTCGTTTCTCTGGTGCAACCCGCGGAGCTTCTTTGGGACACTGTTCTCCGGAAGCTGCTGTTGGAGGACCAATTGCGCTTGTAGAAGAAGGGGATATGATTACCCTTGATATCAATAATTATAAGATTACTCTTGAGGTAAGCGACGAAGAGTTAGAACGCCGCCGCGCCGCATGGAAAGCACCTGAGCCAAAGGTAAAGACAGGTTATCTGGCCAGATATGCTAAACTTGTTTCTTCTGCAGACAAGGGTGCAATATTGGAGTAGTCATTGGAAAAAAGATTCCCTGCCATCACAAGAAAAATTGTTTTATGCATTATTCTTGCAGAAATCGTGTTGAGTTCACTGCTGATTTCGGTAAGCTATTATGCATTTAACCGACAGTTTCGGGAACAGTACGATTCCAGTGTACTTGAGGTTTGTGCTTCGGCAAGGGAATTTTTAAATCCGGATGATTTTGCAAAATATCTTTCTACTCGTGAGCGAGATGCCAGGTATGATGAAGTTGAATCAATTCTTCAGAGACTTGTTGATAACTGTAATCTGAATATGATTTATGTTTCATCTGTAGAGTCTCCGGGATATACGCATATCACTTATATTTATGATCCTGTAAATTCAACGGGAAGGTATTCTCCGTATCCGCTTGGTTATGAGGAAGATTATTATGAGCCGAATTACAATGCTTCTACAAAGCGGGTTTTTGAAGAGGGTGCAACCATTGTTCGCCACACAATAAAAACCCGCAGCGGCTCCCATATTACGGCACAGCTTCCAGTTTACGATTCCAATGGAAAAATAGTTGCGGTTATTGGTGCGCAGCAGAATATTCAGGACTTTGTAAATTCAAGGCGTTCCTTTTTTCAGTTTGTATTAATCACTGCTTTGATTATTGCGGCTGTCTTTATTCTGGTATTTACAATTTATTTTAATTTCCGTTTTATAAAGCCAATTCTTCTTATTACAAATGAAACAGAACGCTTTGCAATTATAAATGGTAGTCCAAGTAAAGAGCTTCTTTCAGTTAGGAATCAGGATGAAATTGGAGAACTTGCAAATTCTGTTTACAAAATGGAAGAGTTCATTTCCAGCAATATTAAGTCACTTACGCAAATGACGGCAGAAACTGCTCAGGCTCTGGCAAGTGCAATTGATGCAAAAGATGCCTATACCCACGGGCATTCAACTCGTGTTGCAGAATATTCGCGTGAAATTGCCAGAAGGGCAGGTAAGTCAGAATCAGAATGTCACGATATATTCCTTGCAGCTCTTATGCATGATGTAGGAAAAATTGGTGTTCCTGGTAAAATAATTAATAAAGTGGGTGCTTTAACAGAAGAAGAATTTAATGTAATAAAAATGCATCCGGTTATCGGTAAACATATTCTTGAAAACATATCTCAGGCACCTCACATCAGCGATGGAGCTTTCTTTCATCATGAACGCTATGATGGAAACGGATATCCAAAAGGTCTCGAAAGTTCAAATATTCCTGATATCGGAAGAATTATTGCCGTTGCAGATGCCTATGATGCCATGACAAGTAAGCGAAGTTACCGTGGTATTCTTCCTCAGGAAAAAGTACGAAGCGAAATTGAAAACGGAATAGGTACTCAGTTTGATCCGGCTTATGCAAAAATCATGCTTCAGATGATTGATGAAGATAAAGATTATAATATGAAAGAGCAGAAAGAATAGCTGGTACTCGACAGTCATTTATACAATCTGTAAAATAAAAGAATGACAACTCAAAGTGTAAAAATCGCAGATATTTTAAAGAGTAAAAAAGTTACTCTCTCGTTTGAAGTTTTTCCTCCTAAAAAAAAGGAAGCCTTAGATTCTATAAAAGCAACAGCAGTTTCACTGACCCAATATAAACCTGATTTTATAAGCGTTACCTTTGGTGCTGGCGGTACTACAAAAGGTTATACAGCTGATATTGCAGAAGCAATTGAAAATAATGGCACAACTGCACTGGCTCATCTAACCTGTGTTCGCTCTACAATGGATGCACTTGAAAATACAATAAAAGATTTAAAGTCAAAAAATATTTCAAATGTACTTGCACTCCGTGGAGATTTTCCTAAAGATGCAGTGGAAGGCGAAGATGTTTTTCCGTCTGGTTTTACACACGCTTCGGACCTGGTTACACTTCTCAAAAAAGAGGGAATGTGTGTAGGAGGCGCGTGCTATCCGGAAGGACATCCTGAAAGTTCCAGCCGCGATGCAGATATTGAATCACTGAAATATAAGGTAAATGCCGGCGTTGATTTTTTGACTACACAAATGTTTTTTGATAATGATATGCTTTATTCATTTTTGTATCGTCTGCAGTCTGCTGGAATTCATGTACCGGTTCTTGCAGGAATTATGCCTATTACAAATGCAAATCAGGTAAGCCGCATGGTTGATTTGTCGAATGCCTATATTCCAAGAAAACTGCTGGCAATCTGCGACAGATTCAGAGATTCTCCGGAAGCTATGATGCAGGCAGGAATTGCTTATGCTACAGATCAGATTATTGATTTGATTTCTAATGGTGTGCGGGGCATTCATATTTATACAATGAATAAGCCTGAAATAGCCGGCGCAATAATTAAAAATGTAGACCAGATTATTAAGGCTACAAATGAATAATTTTTGAAGATTTTTTTGAAAAAATTATAATCTTCTGCTTGACATAAAACGTCAAAAACTATATATTCAATATCACATTCCGCGCGGGGGTGGTGGAATTGGTAGACACGCAAGCTTGAGGTGCTTGTGACGTTAGTCGTGGCCGTTCAAGTCGGCTCCTCCGCAAAAGGCTTCCTGCAAAAAGGAAGCCTTTTCTTTTTTAACCCTGATATTCGGGGAGGTGAGGTAAAAATGTTAGCAGTGTTTGTAAATTGCGGTGCGGTAATTCTTGGTTCCATAATTGGTCTTTTGTTTGCCAAAAAGTTTACAGATGAACTTTCTGATATGATTCAGACTGCCTGTGGTGTAATTACTCTGGTACTTGGCGTGCAGATGGCCTTTAAATACAACAACATTGTTTACCTGGCTCTTTCTTTGATTTTGGGTGCAATTGTTGGCTATGCCCTTGATATTGATGGAGCAATTCTTAAACTTGGCGGCAAGCTTGAAAAACTCACAAAAAAGAGCGAGTCTTCCGGTTCTTCTAATTTTGCCTATGCCTTTTTGAACTCGTCTGTGCTTTTCTGTGTTGGAGCTATGTCTATTGTGGGCTCCTTTGAAGCGGGCGTAAATCACAATTATACAACAATCTTTACAAAATCAATTCTGGACGGTTTTATGGCAATCAGCTTTACAGCCGCCATGGGAATTGGAACTGTTTTTTCTGTTATTGCGATTTTGATTTATCAGGGGGCACTCACTCTGCTTTCTGAGTTTTTGCAGCCTTATGTTTCTGATTTACTGATTCAGGAGCTTTCTGCCTGTGGTGGCGCCATGATTATCATGATTGCGATTAACCTTCTGGGACTTAAAAAGATTAAAACTGCAAACTTCCTTCCGGCACTTGTGTTTGAGATTCTGTTTGTAATGCTGGTGCCTCTTGTAATGAAGCTGTTCTCGTAAAAGCGGGGGTGTTACGGGGGCGGAGCCCCCGTTCGAGAGGGGTAGGCCGCGACAACGTGCGCCGGCTCAGACACAGCCTTCGCCGAGACTCGCTAAAAACAGTCCACCGGACTGTTTTTACCCTGCTTTGCAGGGCCGCTCCCTAAGGGGTCGACTTCCCCCTCCTGTATTACCGAAAAAATCACACTTATACGAAAATTCTCTGTTGACTTCTGGCGTGGATGTGCTACAATGGTTCTAATAATATAACCCTTAAGGAGGCCACATAAAATGGCAAAGGTAGAACTTAAAGGTATTGGTAAGGTTTACGACGGCGGTGTTCGTGCTGTAAACAATGCTAATATCACTATTGAAGACAAGGAATTCTGCGTATTCGTAGGTCCTTCTGGATGCGGTAAGTCAACAACTCTCCGTATGATCGCTGGTTTGGAAGATATTACTGAAGGTAAGCTCTTCATTGATGGCGTTGAAATGAACGA
>CAMNIU010000201.1 GCA_946540605.1 uncultured Treponema sp. | reverse complement strand
TGGGTTCTGCTCGAGAATGTATTTAATAGTAGGAAGTGCAGCCATGATACGAGTATCATCCTGTACAACTCCGTCCTTCATTGGTACGTTGAAGTCTACGCGCATAATGATGCGCTTGCCTTTCAAATCAACGTCTTTTACTGTTTTGATCATTGCGAATCTCCTATATACTCCGTACAAACAATGCACGGAAATTTACGATATACAATAAAATATAATGAGTTTTAGATACAAATTCAATGTAAAAAATTGTATAATGATTTTTATGAAACAAAGAGGCTTCAAACCAACCGAAATCATTTTTTCCGCTACTACAGCGTGCAATTTGCATTGTGAGCATTGTTTTATTAACCGCGAGCCTAAACAGCTGGCGATTTCTGATGCTGTGTCTTTGATTGAAAGTTGTGTAAAAGCTGAAAGCGGCATTGACCGCATCGGTTTTTCCGGCGGTGAGCCTTTTTTGTATATGGATTTTTTAATTGAAGTGACTAAGGCGGCGATAGACCACGACCTCATGTTTGACCAGATTATGACAAACGGCGACTGGTGGCGCGATGAATCCGATTTAGTTGAAAAACTCCAGACACTCTACGATGCCGGTTACGACGGCAAAATTGGCCTCAGCTGGGATTCTTATCACGGTCAGACTACCGAACGTATGGAAACTTTTATCCGCACAGTTCAGGAGATTTTTGGCGAAGATTCGATAAATATTCAAACAGTAGAAGATGGGGGGGAAGTCTCCCCCTCGCTCCAGCCCGCAAGCGGTCTTCTGCTACCCTCTCTAACGGGTGGCTCCGCCCCCCGTAACGCCCCCTGCTTTCCAAAAAACATTCCAGTCTACACCCTGCCCCGCACATACACTTCAGACGACCCGCGCGCCTGGAAGGCCCGCCGCTGGTTCAATGAAGATTACTGTCAGGGCCCGGGCAACATTCTCTACGTTCACGCAGACGGAAACATAGCCCCATGCTGCGGTTTTGCAAATGAAAATCCGGCACTTTTCATAGGTCGCATCACAGACAGCTTTGAAACAATCATGCAAAATGCCACCGCCAATCCAATGATAAAAATCTGCTATGAGGAAGGTCTTTCCCACTACCGCCGCCACGGACTAAAAAAATGCCTGCGATCCCAGGGAAAAAAACTCCCCGGAACCACAGGCGATATATGTACTCTCTGCGATTTTGTGTGTAAATCAAAAACAGGAATTTAACAACTACAGTCTGAATACAGCTCCTGCAGCAATCTTTGGTGAAACAATATATTTTGCTTTATCAGTTCTCAACAATGCACCTTTGGAATTGCCATCATATTCATAAACTTTAGCTCCGTAAGTATTTCCAAACAAACCTGTTTCCAGCTTAAATCCCCACATTCTATCTTTTCTAAAACCTGGTTCCCAACCAATTCTAAGATCAAATGGAAGGAAAGCCGCTCCACCTGCTGTATTAATTCCTACACCTACACCATAAGAAGTATAAAAATCCCAGAAACAGAAAGAACCTACAGCCAGAATATTTATAGAACGACCAACTTCAGTAGAAGTTCCAAACTCAATAGTCCCACTTGCAGCAAGTGATGTTAAGAGACCTGGATTAATTGTGTTTACATCAAGACCAATATCCCAGCGAAGAACATCATTGATGCGGAATGTATAAACACCTTTTACATCAATTCCAACTAAAGGAACATATTCTGCTTCAATACGAATAGGACGATTTGGACTTTCTAAAGCAAAAAGACCACTACAGAATAGCGCACATAAAGCTAAAACAGAAATAATTTTTTTCATAATATCTTACTCCTTTTTTATTATGATTTATTGCTATCACTATAACGAGGAGTAATAGTCATTTAATGACTAACTAAAAACATTTTTTGATTTTTTATATTTTTTTTACCATTTTTTGCACGGTTTGCTTCCACTGTTCCACCAGCCAGTCTGGCTCAAGCGGGCAAGCATTTTCTCCAAAGGAAAGCAGCCATCTGAAAACTGGAATCCACTGAGAACTTGTAAACGAAATTGTAGTTGTACCTTCCGTTTGATTTTCTTCTATAATTTGATTATCAGCCCAAATGTATTCACGAACGATATTGCGTGCTTCCCCAGTAAACTCTATCTTATAATCATAGGCTTCATCATACTGAAAGGCTCCGAATCTCCCTTTTTCAAAAGCTTCTCGAAAACGGAAATTAGAGGGCAGTTCGAAAGTGCGGGAAGTAATTACCTGAACATCATGCATCTTTGAAAGATTAAAAAGTCTTGGATTTGGAATCTTATCTCTGCTTGCAGCCCCATATAAAAACATACTGCCCCCATCAAACACAAGTTGAAATGGCATGATTTTTCTATGGCGCTCTTCTGGTTCCCATTTGCTGAAATAATTAAAATCAAGCAGATAATTATTTTTGACAGCCTCAAGAACTTTTTCTACCACGCCTTCATCAATCAGCTGTTTTGGACGAGGTGCAATGTAAAAGCGGTCTGTAAGAGATGCTGAAACAAGTTCAGCATGACAGGCCTGTTCAGCATAACGAGATGATTCTGTATGACTTGACGGAGAAATTTTATTCAACAAGTTATCAAAGGTTTTAAATAGAAAATCATCATTTGAATTCTGCCCCACAAGTTTTCGTATCAGCTCAAGGTAAAGTAGTTCAGCATCACTAAAAGCCTCTGCCGGCAGCTTAAAGGGCTTGGTGTAATGCCAGCCATGCAGTTTTTTATCATAAGCAAGCGGTGCACCAAGTTCATTTTTCATGTATCGAAAGTCGCGGCGAAGTGAACTATCCGAAAGTAAATCATCGCGTAGTTCAAGTCTCAAAGATTCAAGAATCTTTTCAAATGCAAGTACCTCACCATCAGCAAGCATACTGTCGATAAGGCGAAAGCGTTCCAGCTGTGTGTGCGTTGTTTTATGACCAGGCATTTTACATCTCCAGTATAGAGTTGTTTTCTGAATCTTTCAGATCATCTTTATGCCGCAAAGTATACCAGATGATTCCCAGACACCAGAAAAACGTTGCAATAAAATTAAAGAAAATTGCCATACGGAGTGACGGCACATAAATCATGGCAAGAAAATAACCTGCAAAACCAGCGATGCTGCCGGTCATATCTATGAGGTTATCGTAAGAAGCACGCGCTTCGCTTTTTTTGAAAAACCAGGCTTTTGCTCCTTCAAAGATTTTGTCGCTGATTCCGCCAAAGAAAATATACATACCCATGCTGATTATCCAGAAAATGAACATATTGAGTGTTGCTTCGGAGTAGATAAAATACAGCACACTGGCTGCAGCCTGAAGCGCAAAAAACGGAAGCATAAGTGGAAGCAGTTTTTTATTCCAGTGAGACCACATAAAACCAAGAAGAACTCCCCCGCCCCAGCCTATTATGCTCTGAAGCGAAATAAGGCGGGGAGACAAAATTGCATAAATTTCTTTATTAATTACTGCGGCGGAAAGCCCCGTAAAAAGATAGTAAACTCCGTTTGAAAGTAAAAGCGGCCAGTATTTTTTTGAATCAGCTAGCAAGGACATATTGATATGATAGAAAAAAGAAAGCCCTGTGGCAAGACTACTCTTGAGCACAGGGCTTTCACGCTGGTGGTTTCGACAGGCTCAACCACCAAGGATCCTGAAACAAGTTCACGATTACGTCATTCCGAACTTGTTTCGGAATCTTTTAGAATACTACAACAACTTCACCGTTTGGATATGTGTCGTCGATGTACTTGCGAACTTTGTCGCTCTGCAATGCCTTTACAAGAGCCTTGATAGCAGCTTTGTTTTCGTTACCAGCTTTAACAGCAATGATGTTTACATATGGAGAAGATGAACCTTCTACAAAAAGTCCGTCTTTCTTTGCAGAAAGGCCAGCAGGAATTGCATAGTTTCCATTGATTACTGCAGCATCAACATCTGCAAGTACACGTGGAAGAGAAGCAGCTTCAACTTCAACAAACTTGAGCTTCAAAGGATTTGAAACAATGTCCTGTGTTGTTGCTGTAATTCCAGCCTTTGCATCAATCTTAATAAGTCCTGCCTCCTGAAGAAGAAGAAGTGCACGACCTTCGTTTGAAGGATCGTTAGGAATACCAATGCGAGCCTTCTTTTTGATGTCGCTAAGTGACTTAATTTTCTTAGACTTTGAATAAAGTGCAAATGGTTCAACATGAATTCCACCTGCATTTACAAGGTGATATCCGCGCTCTGTGTTGAATGATTCAAGATAAGGGATGTGCTGGAAATAGTTTGCATCTATTTCTCCAGATTCAACAGCTTCGTTTGGTGTAACGTAATCTGTGAACTCAATTACCTTAAGCTCAATTCCTTCTGCCTTGAGATCATCTTTTACAAGATTAAGGATATCGGCATGTGGTACTGGTGTAGCACCAACTTTAATTGTCTCTGCGAAGAGAGATGAAGCGAGTACAGCAGCTGCTGCGATTGCAATAATTTTTTTCATATTCTGATCTCCTTGTGTTGTTTATTATACCTATAGGTTTAATAGGTTATTCATTTTTTGTCAATATACTTTCAAAAAAAATATTATATTGATATTTATTAAATTGTATACAATCTTACTTGACAAAATATATTTAATTTTGTATATTTCAATTGTACACAATATAAATCCGTTAAGGATTATTTGAGGAGGATAAATAATTATGGCAGAACTTACAATAACAAGTGCAAATTTTCAGAAAGAAGTATTGGAATCGGATAAACCGGTATTGGTAGATTTCTGGGCACCTTGGTGCGGACCTTGCCGTATGCTCGGACCAGTTGTTTCAGAACTTGCAGAAGAGCATACTGAAATCAAGGTTGGAAAAGTAAATGTAGATGATGAACCTGAACTCGCACAGCAGTTTGGTGTAATGAGCATTCCATTTGTTGCAACATTCATTGGAGGACAGCTTCATAAATCATCTGTAGGTGTACAGCCTAAAGAAGCATTGCTTAGCCTTTTAGATTAGTATTTTCAAGGGTGGCCTCGCTTGTTTTCCCCATCCAATCCCAAGAGGCCATCCTTTATTTATTATCCCGTTCCTTTTTAACTTCATTTAATTTTTCATCAGCTACAGAAACAAAATTTTGAATTGTCTTCATTTCCGTCTTAAACTGAACAAATCCAAAACAGAAAGATAAATCATAAAGGATTCCATCTTTTTCACATTCTTTTATCAAAGCCTGTCTTACATTTTCACAAAGACGTAAAGCATCTTCTTCATCATCAAGTTCTGCTACTATAATAAACTTGTCACTTCCATAACGCCCAATAAAATTAGATGTATTTTTATTTGCCACCTTAAGAGCATTTGCACAGCGGATTAAAGCCATATCGCCTTCATAATGCCCGTAAGAATTATTTATCTTTTTAAATCTATTAACATTAAGCATAAAAGCATATAGTTTCTCATTATCTGAACCAGATGTAATTTTTGAACTTAGAAATCTCATAAGTTGCTTTTTGTTATTCAGGCCAGTCAGAGCATCCACCGTAATCAAAAGATTTTGCAAATCAATATAAACAAAAAGGAATGCAAGAGTTACACCTACCCCAACACTTGGAACAGCAGGGAAAATAATCTGAATAATTCCAAGAATCAGCAGAAAAATTAAAAACATTGAAAGAATTCTGTATTCCTTGGCTTTTAGATAATTATTACACGTAAACGACTTAATAAAGGCATGAACCGAAGTAATAACCAGATACAAGTAACTCATTGCAACATGAATCAAAACATAATCACCACGATGATAAATATTATTTGTATCAATATAAAAAAGAGCACCTGTATAAACAGAAACAATTACCCCACCAATAATTATGATTACAGGAAGCTTTGCAATATGTTTTAGATATTTTGTTTTGATGAATTTTGAATCCAGTGCATTTTCTACATAACAAAGCCAGTAATAGCCCATCATTGTAGAAGAAATTTCATAAATTGCATTTGTCAGAAAATTCGCCGCACGAGGCTCAGGAATAAAACCGCCTTCAATAAGCCCCCAGTTTACATCGCATATACAGGTGATAGTTCCAGTGACAAGTGCCAGCATATAATAATGCTGCTTTGTCTGTCTGTCGTAATTTTTAAAAAAGTTATATAAAAGAATTCCCAGAATCAAAGTACAAAAGGAATCCAGCTCAATAATCCAGATATAATCCATAAACTGCTCCACAAAATGAAATCTATGATTATTATTAAATGATTATATAATTTTAACACAAAACATGAATAACTCAATAAAAAAAGACCCCCGGAATTAACCAGAGGTCTTCGTTATTTCAGATTACTAAATCAATTAGTAAAACTTAGCAGTTCTCGCTGAAGTACTTAATTGTTCTAACCATCTGTGAAGTATATGAGTTCTCGTTATCGTACCAAGAAACTACTTCTACCTGGTATGTATCGTCATCAATCTTAGATACCATAGTCTGAGTAGCATCGAAGAGTGAACCATAGCGCATACCGATGATATCGCTAGATACGATTTCGTCTTCGTTGTATCCGAAAGATTCTGTAGCAGCAGCCTTCATAGCAGCGTTGATAGATTCCTTAGTGATGTCCTTACCCTTAACTACAGCGAAAAGAAGAGTTGTAGATCCTGTAGGTGTTGGAACACGCTGAGCAGAACCAATCAATTTTCCGTTCAATTCAGGAATTACAAGACCGATAGCCTTAGCAGCACCTGTTGAGTTTGGAACGATGTTCTGAGCACCAGCACGTGAACGGCGGAGGTCACCCTTGCGCTGTGGACCATCAAGAATCATCTGGTCTCCAGTGTAAGCGTGGATTGTAGACATGATACCAGACTGGATTGGGTATGCATCATTAAGAGCCTTAGCCATTGGAGCGAGACAGTTAGTTGTACAAGAAGCTGCAGAAATGATGTTGTCGTTCTTTGTCAAAGTTTTGTGGTTTACATTGTAAACGATTGTTGG
>CAMNIU010000200.1 GCA_946540605.1 uncultured Treponema sp. | reverse complement strand
ATGACCATTATGGCGCTTGTGATTCTTGGACTTGATATTCTTATGAGAGAAAAAATCGGCTATGGTACAATTATTGATGCCCTGATTACCGGAAATCTTGTTCAGCTTTATAATACATTAAATCCTTTTCCTTTGAACGAGAGTCTGCCGCTTGGTGTAATTTATATGCTGGTGGGCTTTGTTTTTATGGCTCTTGGAATGGCGATTTATATGAAGAGCGAGCAGTGCTGCGGTCCTCGTGATGCCCTGCTTGTAGGTCTTGGAAAAAGAATGCCGAAAGTACCGATTGGAATTGTTGAAATTATTTTGTGGGGTGTAGTTCTGCTGGCCGGCTGGCTTTTGGGAGGCCCTGTTGGAATTGGTACGATTATCGGAACCTTTGGTGCCGGTCTTGTAATGCAGCTGGTTTACATGGTTATCCGTTTTGAACCTCGCAAGCTGCAGCATCGTGGTGTGATTGAGATTTCCAAAGCTCTTGTGAAGGGAAATAATTAATCAGATTTTTTTTCATTCTATTTTACAGGAGATTTTTTCATTGATTTCCTTTGCCTCTCAGATTATCATTTAGGCATATTCATTTTATAAGAGGAAAAGAAGCAATTATGAAGGTATTACTTGTAAACGGAAGCCCTCGCGCAAAGAGCAACACTTTGCTTGGTCTGCACGAGATGGAAAAGATTTTTGCAGAACAGGGAATTGAAACTGAAATTTTCAACATCGGTAACAAAGACATCCGTGGCTGTATTGCTTGTGGCCGCTGCGGCGAACTTGGAAAATGTGTTTTTGATGATGCAGTGAATGAGTTTGCAGCTAAGTTTAAGGATGCAGATGGTCTTGTTGTTGGAACTCCTGTGTATTACTCTGCTCCAAACGCAACTGTTCAGGCCTTTTTACAGAGACTTTTCTACAGCAGTAATTTTGATAAAACTATGAAGGTTGGAGCCGGCTTTGTTTGCGCCCGCCGCGGTGGTACAACTGCTTCTTTTGATGTAGTAAATAAATTTTTCACAATTAGCGGAATGCCGATTGCAAGCAGCCAGTACTGGAATAATATTCACGGTGGTGCTCCGGGAGAAGCCGCAGAAGATGCTGAAGGAATGCAGACTCTCCGTGTTCTTGCCCGCAATATGAGCTTTTTGATTAAGTCAATTGCCTTGGGCAAGGAAAAGTTCGGTCTTCCTGAAAAAGAAGAACACGCCTGGACAAATTTTATTTAATACGTTTTTTTCTGAATATAAAAAGCCAGATAATGTATATGATGATTACCAGCGGCCAGGCTGCCGGATATACCAGAGCAATCAAGGTAAAGGAATTTGAAGTCTGGGAAATTATCAGAAGCATTATCTGGCGGAATAAAACGAATCCTACAAATGTAATAATGGTTGGACGGAATGCAATTCCAAAGCCCCGCATTACATTTGAAAAAAGCATTGAAAAACCACATAAAACAAAAAAAGGTGCAGTGAGATAAATAAAGCGTTCTGCGAAATATATAACTTCTGCATCATCTGAAAAAAGACTGGCAAAGAAGTTTGCCTGAAAAATCAATAACAGACTTAAAATACTGATAACGCTGAAATTCAGTATAAATGATTTTTTTATTCCATCACGAATTCTTTCTGATTTTTTTGCACCGTAATTTTGGGCAACAAAGGTAGTGGCTCCGCTTGCAAGACTATGCATTGGTAATATAGCAAACTGATCGAATTTAGAAAAAATTGCCCATCCAGCCATGCAGGATGTTCCAAAATAATTAATGTATTTCTGCATAAATGTATTTGAAAAAGATGTGATGGAAGAAGAAATTGCACCTGGTAAACCGAGTTTCATAATCTTTCTCAAAATCAAAAAATCAATTTGAGGATGCTTGAGTTCAAGCCGCATTTTGACTTCCAGTCTCTGAAGTGAAATTATAACCAGAATGGCACTTAAGAGTTCGCTGAGTACAGTAGCATAAGCTGCTCCCGCAATTCCTTTGCCAAGCAAAACTACAAAAAGAATATCAAGAATAATATTCGAAACGGAGGAGATAACCAGAAAAATAAGAGCTCGTGTTGAATCTCCAAGTGCTCTTAAAATTCCAGAACCCATGTTGTAGAGGGTGAGGGCGACTGTTCCAAGAAAGTAAATTTTCAGATATTGGTTTGCCTGGACTAATACATCCGGCGGTGTAGAAATTAATCTTAGAATAAAGGGTGAGATATTAATCTGGATGACGGTTACAAAAAGACTGAAAATCAGGCTTGAGAAAATTGTTGTATTTATTGCTTTTTTCAGACCTGGATAATTTTTTGCTCCAAAAAACTGTGATATTACAACCTGTGCTCCGATTGCAAGTCCGTTGAAAAAATTAATTACAGTATTCACAAAATGTGAGGTTGAGCCTATTGCGGCCAGTGCCTGACTTCCTAATACCTTTCCTACAATGAAAGTGTCAAAGGTGTTATAAAACTGCTGGAAGAGATTTCCCAGCAGCAGTGGAGCGGAAAATTTTAGTAAAAGGGGAACTATCTTCCCCTGTGTCATATCGGTTGTCATTTTAGAAATGATTGTACAAATCTTCGACTAAAGAAATGCAGCCGTGCGTACCTATATGAGAACGGTTGAGTATTTCTTTATCAAGACAAGGATTTGAAGTAATTGCAAAGTGGCTTCCAAGCTTCTGTGCAAGTTTCTTTTCATAAGAGCTGCCCATAAAAAGGGTTGCTCTACCATCATACTTTTGTGCAATCTGTTCAATTTCCCAGACATCATTTTCAAAATAAACATCTGCCTTACGAGGGCATTCCAGTTTCAAAACTTCTTCGCGGATGCTGTCCTGATACTGCTTTGGAACTGAATCTGTAAAGATGATTGCAAGAGGAATGTGCCCGTGTACATTTACCAGGAAGCGGGCAAGTCCCAGAGCCTTTGCACTTTCGCCAACCAGAATAAAACGATGGCGTTCAAAGTTTCCAAAAAGGGAATCAAGATATTCGTAGACGTAGAGTTCTTCTTCGTGAATTATTTTGTCTACAAGCTCAGAATCGAGGTCGAGCCGCTCGGCTACTGTTCTCAAAAAGTTTGCAGTGTCTTTAGGACCCACCGGCCAGCCGTTAAATCTTAGGGTTTCAATTCCAAAGGTTTCTTTATAATAGGTGTCTACATTCTTAGCAAGCCATGGTGAAAGGTTGATGTTAAGGGCAGCGTTGCCAGAAGTTTTCAGCTGTTCGATTCCATCGCGACGGATAAAAAAGGTATTTGCCTTTACGCCGATTCTTGCAAGAAGTCTTGTAATTTCTTCAAGGTCGCCACGCAATGTGATGTCTGAGCTTGGCGGCTGGCCATAAATGTTTACAAGGCGGGAATCTGTTTTTGTCTTCTTTGCAAGTTTTTTTACAGTTGCAAGAAGGGCCATGTTGTAGCCTGTGTAGGTGTCGCCTCGGAAACCTGCTGTGTCAATGCTTGCAATAGGATAAGGAGAAGCTTCAAACTCTTTTACAACACTGTCAACATCGTCGCCATTAATGCCCATTGAGCAGCCGGTGAGAACTGCGTAATAGTCGCCGTCCATAATTTCGAGGCTGCCTTTAATTGTTTCGCGCAGTCTCTGAGTTCCGCCGAATACAACTTCCTTTTCGTAGGCATTTGAGCTTGGCAGTCCGTGATAGCCGCCGAGGTAATAAAGATTTGTGCGGCTGGAAGCCTGCATTGAACATCCGGGGCTTGCGTGAAGAATCGGAATAGCGCGATAAATATTTCCTATTACATCAAGAGCTCCGTGAAGGGAACAGAGGTTTCTTGGTCTTTCTATACATTTTTCCATTTTGAAAACTCCTTGTCTGGTGCAGTCACTTATTTTTCTTCCGGCAGCTGTAGATAGCTGAAGGCATCTTTTTTATACCATTCTTCGCGGTAGGCATTTTTTGAATACTTTGAAAGATTTTTATTGAAGTTGTTATTGTCCAGGGCATCTTCAATTTTTCGGCCCAAATACAAAACTCCTCGGTAGCCAAAGGTTGGGCGTTTTGAATCAAGAATATGGAATGATGGGATTCCCAAGCGTGAAACCCAGTTTGACATTCCGATGAAAACATCAGGCTTATATTTTTTCAAAAGATTTACCTGCTCATAAGGCTGCATGTCTGCAATGTTTACTATAAAGTCTGTACCGTGCAATTCTTCCAGCCGTTTGAAATCGTCAATATAGGCTTCATCATAATAAGGTGTATGCATGCATAAAAGCTTCATTCCGTAGTCGCCAATCAAGGTTGCAGCAGCAAAGCCACGACCGGTACCGGCTGTAAGACAGGCACGAAGTCCGTCAGTCTTTCTTTTGATTCTGGCAACTTCTTCGCGCACAGCATCGCTTTCGGCTTTTATAAAAGCTTCAGCTTCTTCTTCCTTACCGGCCAGAGCGGCAATTGCACGAAGCCAGCGGTTTGTACTTCGGGTTCCAATAGGCATGTTGGTTACGGCATAAGGCGTGCCGTATTTTTCTGATAAAAACTTTATGTATTCATCAGCAAAAATCTGACAGACAGAAATGTTGTATTCCGCTGCCGGGATTTTCATGATGTCTTCGTAAGTTGCATTGTAAGGAAGAATGTTTGCATCGAGACCTATGGCATTCAACATTCTTTTCATTTCCTGCTGATCTGCCCAGTTCAAAGAATGAGTTGCAAAAAGATTTATCAGTCCCTTTTGTTTTGGCGGGTGAGCGTCTCGGATAACATAATTTTGAAGAGTTGCAAGAGCAAGATCGTAGCCGGTTGCGTGATTTCGGCTCTTAAAACCTTCGCAGTGAACCGGAGCAAAAATAATGTCTTTGCCTTTTGCCTTGTATTCCTTTTCCTTTTGTTCTGCTACGGCATCAATGTCATCTCCAATTATAGAAGATGCGCAGGAAGCAAGAATAAAAACAATTTTAGGATTATATCTTTTTACAGCTTCATCAATTGTTTCGTGCAGGCGTTTTTCGCCACCGAGAATTACTTCTTTTTCTCCTAGGGCAGTTGAAATTACATGGCTGTCAGGTGCATTGTCGCGGCCACGGTGGTGCTTGTAAACATTCAGTCTGTCGATTGCTCCAAAAGAAGCACATCCTGAGCAGCCCAAAGGTGAATGAATTACCATGACCGTGTCCTGCAGGCTTACAAGCGCATTCATGCTGTTTACCTGAACACACTGAATGCCCTGCTCAAAAGTGCGGTGGGCGTTTTTCAAACAGTGAGCCTGAGCTTTCTCTCTGAGTGCGCCAGAGCTTCCCACCTGAACATCTGCAAAGCCCGGGTGTTTATCTCTGATAGTATCTGGAATCTGTTTATACATAAAATCTCCTGCTTTTCTTTTTCACTTTTTTTGTAGTTGTTTATACAAAAAAAACTTTTTTAAATGACATACTCTCCGACAGGTATTATACGGCGTAAAAACTGTCTGGTTCGTTCTTCTTTTGGATGATAGAAAATATCCTGAGGGCTGCCTTCTTCAACGATATATCCGCCATCCATAAACACAACTTTATCTGCAACATCTTCTGCAAAAGACATTTCGTGAGTTACAACAATCATAGTGTGTCCGTCTTTTGCGACCTGTTTAATCAGCGCAAGAGTTTCTCCAACCAATTCCGGGTCTAGTGCGCTGGTTGGTTCATCAAATAAAATAACTTCTGCATCAAGGGCAACGGCACGGGCAATTCCTACACGCTGCTGCTGACCGCCAGAAAGCTGGCTTGGGTAATAATTTTCTTTGTCACTAAGACCAACTTTGCGAAGTTCTTCTTTAGCCCGTTCTACAGCCTGTGCTCTTGGAATTCCATGACCAGTAACAAGTGCTTCGACAATATTTTCAAGAGCAGTCTTATTTGCAAACAGATTATAATTTTGAAAAACCATAGAAGTTTTTCTTCTGATTTCCAGTACTTCTTTTTTCCTTGCAGAATGTAAATCTACTGACGAACTACCGATAGTTAGTTTACCTTTGTCAGCCCGTTCCAGAAAATTAATTGAACGAAGTAGCGTAGTTTTACCGCTTCCACTTGGACCTAGAATTACAACAACGCTACCGTCATCAACTGTCAGCGAAACATCATGAATAACATCAAGATGTCCGAAAGATTTTTTTACGTGTTCTATTTTAATCATTTTTAATATCCCCTATTTTTTCTTAGAAAGATGTTTTTCCAGATGAACAAGGAAAAACTCTACAATGGCATTAATTGCCCAATAGATAATTGCTGCGGCAACGTAGCCTTCTACATAACTGTAGGTGTCTGCACAGGGAATCGTAGCTCCATTCAAAACATCAACAATTCCAAGAACCAGAACGATTGAAGTGTTCTTAATTGAACCAAGAGTATTGTTTGTAAGGGCCGGAAGTGCAACCGGAATCACCTGCGGGATAATGATTTTTTTTAGTGTCTGAAAAGTAGAAAGACCGCAGGCATAAGATGCTTCATACTGTCCTTTTGGAATAGAAAGAAAGGCACCTCTAACAGATTCGCTGACAACAATTGTTCTTCCTAAAGTAAAGGTGAAGTAGGCGAGAAGCATTATTCCATTTTTAGCCGGTTTAAAAAGACTCAGGTAAATTAAATGAAAAATCAGCATTGTCACAACACCTGGAATTCCCGAATATATTGCAACAAAAATCTTAAAGAACTTTTCTACAACCGGCACCTTAAAAATGCGGGCCAGAGCAATCAGTGTTCCAAAAACAATTGCAAGGGCAAGGGGAATCAATGCAAGTTTGAGTGTAACTGGAATATAAATTATGCCCGAAAGAATACACTTCCATAAATATTCAAGACTGAATTTCATGCTGCCCTCCCGGTTAGGTTTTTAGTATCGTAAGTAAGGTTTTTATCAATTTTTGTTGTAATGGCCGTAAGTCCAAAATTAATAAGTACAAAGATAAGTGCAATAATCAGATAACTTTCCAAATTGTGTCCGCTGGTTGCACCAAGTGCACTTGCTCGCCCCATGATGTCCATTACACCAAGCATGTAAACTAAAGATGTTTCCTGAAAAAGTCCTATTAAAGTGAGCCCTGTTGAAGGAAGGGCTATTCTTATTGCCTGTGGAAGAATGATTTTTATAAAGGCCTTAAAATCTGAAATACCACAGGCAAGGGCTGCTTCCTTTTGTCCTTTTGGAACTGCAAGAATTGCGCCTCTAAATATTTCTCCAAGGAAAACTCCCTGATTTAAAATCAAGGCTAAATCAACAAAGATGATTTTTTCCCATCGTCGTGAATCAATTCCAAAAGCTTTATAAAGGACAATAGAAAATGCATAATAAACTACAAGCATCTGAACCAGAAGGGGAGTGCCTCTTTCGAAAGAAATAAAAACTGTAAGAATCTGGTTCAGAAGCGGAACTTTTTTAATTCGTGTTGTTGCAATCAGAAGTGCAAGTATGAATCCCAGGGAAAATGCGACGGCAACAATTTCAAAGGTAACCGGCAGCTTTGTAATCAATATTGGAAAATTTTTAACAACTCGCTGCCATGAAAACAAATCTGCCATTTTTACCTCCAGACTTTTTTTTATAAACCTTTATTTATTGATATTTTTTGTTGTATCAGAACCAAGGTCTTTGATTGCAAGGCGAGAAAGTTCACCAGAATCAATAAGCTGTTTAAGGGCTACATCAACATCAGCTTTAAGAGTTGGATTATCAAGATTGAAAATGAAGTAAGAAGCTGATGTTGAAATAGGTTCTTCAACAAGACGGAAAATTCCACCATACTCTTTCTGAAGCTGATTGAAGCTAGGAATGTTAGAGAAGAAGGCATCGTAAGTTCCATTCTTCATTGAAGCAACAATCTGCTCGTTTGTAAGTGTGCTTGTAAGAACGGCATTAATCTGTTCGTTTGGATGTTCTTCATTCCAGTGCTGAAGAATTGCTCCGGTAGCTGAACCTGTAGCGGCCTGTGCAGTTTTACCAACAAGATCTTTAAGTGATTTTACATTTGTGTTTTCTTTAAGAACAACAATATATTTTGAAAAGTCATTATATCCGTAGTCTGTAAAAAGATAGTTCTTACGACGTTCCGGATTTGATTCATACATATGAGCACCGATATCGATTTTACCGGCAGCAAGCGCCAGCAGAATATTCTTGAAATCAAAAATTTCAAACTTAAATTCATACTGAGGAAGAAGTTCATCAATTGCTTTAATTACATCAATTTCAAAGCCTGCAAGTTCTCCATTATCATCAAGATAACAATAGAGGGGTGAGCTGGAACCTGTTCCAACAAGAATTGTCTTTGCCTTAACTTTCTTTTCCTTTTTTGCTTTTTTAGAAGCGGCAAAAGCTCCTGATACAATGAAACTTGCAACAAGAATAACTGCAACCGATTTTAAAAAACTCTTTTTCATATAACCTCCTGGTAAGTTTTTTTTATTTCCTACCGTTGTACTAGGTTATATATAATTTTCTAATCTTTGACTAATATTAGTTTTATATATTAGTTATAGATTTTTTTAATAATCAGCTGCAGCTATATGTTTCAGAACATCAAGCGAGCTTAGCCTGATAGGTCTGGTTTGTTATGGTTTTTCCTTCAAACAAAGTGTTATAGATATCTTCAAGCAGGTGCAAACCACCTTCGTATCCTACATAGCTTTTTGAAATTATGAGCTGTTGATGGATTGGTGCACTTATGTATTGGAAAAGATTTCCACTTTGTTTTGTGTACAGCTTTTCCCAGTCACTACCAAGAACAAGTGCACGATTAGTTTTTTGAAGTTCTGGTATTACATTTTCAGCAATTTTTTCAGAATCAATTTCAAAAAATAATTTGTCATCATATTCTGGGAATTCTTTTTTGAAGAGTTCCTTTAAATTATTTTCATTTTTCTGATTTGGATTATCTGTAACAAAAACAGCATTTGGAATATAGCCGACTTCATTTTCAAGATATTTTGTTACGCCAAAAATTGTAAGACTGTCACCAGAAGCATAAAGTTCATAGGGAAGGTTATTTTGCAAGGTCGAAAAAAAGTCCGCTGTATCAACAAAAAACTCATAATAACGTTCTTCTTCTTTTTTTATAACTTCTTCAACTAATTCATTTGGGATGCCTGCAAAGTCTGCAATTGTTCGAAGGAAGTGACTGCTTTGAACAGCACCCACAGGAAGAATCGGATAATGTAAATATGGCGTTCCATACTTTTGCTTAAGAGATTCAACAATATCTAGTCCAACCCATGGAGAAACAAGAATGTTGAATTCTGCATTCGGGATATTTTTCCATTCTGAAATTCCTTTGCTGGAAGTTCCAAAAAGAATATTTACTTTAAGCCCGAGTTTTTCAATCAATTTTTTCAATTGTTCAAAATCACCACGCCAGAAAGGATTTTGGGCAGGAACATCTGCAAAAACATTAACAAGCCCTTTTTCTACCTGTGGTTTTACGTTCCCTACAAACTGATTGATAATGGCTTTTACTACAGCTTCGTGACCGCTATATGCATTACCCTTAAAACCCGGGGTATCTGTTCCAACTAAAGGAAGTCCCTGCGAAGCATAATCTTTTGCAATTTCTTCTACATTGTCACCGATTATACCGGCGGTACAGCCTGAAAGTACAACAAATAAATCTCCTTTCATGACCTTCAGTGCACCTTCAATTTCGCTTCTTAAATCACGTTCACCACCGAATACAACATTAGACTCATCAGTGTTTGTAGAAGGAACCTGATTTCCTCCTGCATAGGCTTCTCCCTGATATCCTGATTGAGCAAATGCTGAGACTATGGAAGAACATCCGGGACCTGCGTGAACAATCGGTATTGCTCTTGGAATGGCAAGTACAGTGCTTTGAGCACCCAGGGTACAAGTAAATCTTGGTTGAGAAATTTCACAATTCATAAATTAAAGTCCTCCCACAAAAGTAAATGGATCAGTATCTTTTTCAAGCCACCAGTCTGTATATGGAAATTTTACGTGGCTGGCAATATTTTTATATAACTTTTTAGTTTTTAAGATTTTTTGAATTCGTCTGCCTAAATCAATTATTCCGTCATAACCTACACATTTGTTTGAATCGCCTTCCATAATTGAAGGGATTCCAAGTTTGTAGCCAAGAACGGTTAAAGCCTGATGACGTACAATCAGAAAATCAGGTGAAAGTTTTGAAAGGAATTTGATTACCTGATAAGGCTGTTTATTACAGATTGTATAGTTCGGAACATTACCAATTGTTTCAACAAGATATTTTACGGTGTTGATTTCTTTTGTATCATATTGCTGATCATGGTGATATGTAGTTATTCCAATAACTTCCAGTCCTAAATCATAACAAACACTAGCCATATTGTGTGCATAAGATGCACCAGAAAAAATATAAACTTTTTTGCCTTTAAAATATTCCCGAAGTTCAGTAAGTTCCGCTTCAATACGCTTGTGTTCTTTTTGAATTGCCTCTTCTACGATATTTTCCCGTCCTGTTAATTTTGCAACTTCGCGGAGCCATCTGTCTGTCCACTGAAGTCCATAAGGTGCAGGTCCTCGAACTTGAGGAACACCGTATAGCTTTTCAAGTCGATCCCCTACAAAAGTTCCCAAGGTTTCACAAATTGTAGTTGTACAGGCTGCTTCAGCCATCTGCGAAATCTCATCAAAACTTCTGGTTTCAATAAGATAATTCGGACGTAGATTGATTGTCTTTAACAGGGGAGTGAAAGTATCAACTCCAGAAAAATTGAAGATGTTCACAAGATCTTCCTGCTTTTTTGCAGGTGGTTTTAGTGCAGTATTCAGAATGCCATTAAAAGCCGCATCAAAACCTGTAGACCAGATTCTAGATTTAAAGCCTTCACATTCTACTGCAAATACAGGAATTCCAAGCTCTGCGCTCATCTCTCTTGCTACTGAATGAACATCGTCTCCAACAATTCCAGAAGCACACGAAGTTGTTATATAAATTACTTTTGGATTATAACGTTTGTAAGCTTCTTCAACTGCATGGCGAAGTTTCTTTGCTCCTCCATAAATTGTATCTGCTTCCTGAATGTTCGTACAAATTGCATGATGAGTGAAACTGTCCTTATCTCGTAGTTTTGCAACATTCACCATTCCGCTCCAGCGTTCAGAAACATTTGCAAAGCATCCGATTGGTGAATGACTTACTATTGCAGCATCATGAACAGAATAAACCTGCATAAATGCACAGCCTTCCTGACAGTTTCCACACTGACTGAATTTAAATCGACCGATTTTCAGCTTGTTTTCTTTTGACGCTTCTTCCAGAGATTTTGCGTCTCCATTATAAGTTAAAATTGTATGAAGTCTGTTTTCTCGAATTTCAACTTTTTCTTTTAATAAAACACTCATTAAAACCTCACTTTATTTTATATTTTTAAATATTGTATTCAGGAATTGCAGGGGTAATTCTTTTTAAGAACTGTTTTGTTCTTTCCTCTTTTGGATGATAAAAAATCTCACGAGGAGAACCTTCTTCTACGATTACACCACCATCCATAAAAACAATATGATTTGCAACTTCTTCTGCAAAAGACATTTCGTGTGTTACGACAATCATCGTAGTTCCTTCTTTTGCAAGAGATTTCATTACAGAAAGAACTTCTCCAATTATTTCTGGATCAAGAGCACTGGTAGGTTCATCAAATAAAATGACATCAGGATTTACAGCTATTGCACGGGCAATACCTACTCTCTGCTGTTGTCCACCAGAAAGACTGATAGGGTAATAATCTTCTCTGTCGGATAGGCCAACTTTTGCCAGGGCTTTTTTTGCAATGTCATAGGCTTCTGCCTTTGGAATTTTTCTGGCTGTTACTAAACCTTCCATAACATTTTCAATTGCCGTTTTGTTATTGAATAAGTTATAGTTTTGAAACACAAAAGCAGTTTTCTTTCTTATCTGTGCAATCGTTTTCTTACTGGCTTTTTTGAAATTTGTTTTTATGTCATCAAACTCAAATTCGCCGTCATCAGCCTGTTCAAGAAAATTGATGCAGCGAAGAAGGGTTGTTTTGCCAGCCCCTGAAGGCCCCAGTAATACTACGACATCTCCTTTTTCAACTGTTATATCAACACCCTTGAGAATTTCGTTTTTACCAAATGATTTTTTTATGTTTGAAATTTTAAGCATAACACCTCCATTTTTTTATGATTTTCATTATGCTGCAAGTTTATAAAATGCAGATTTAGGCTTTATACCACCGTTTTTTCCTACATCCAGATATCGTTCAAGTAATTGGAAAAGAAACTGAGTTACTGTACACAGAACAATGTATATTGCAAAAACATCAAGATAAGCTTCTATGAAATTGTAACCTATAGAAGCCTGAGTCATTGCTGCACCAGTTATATCTTTGATTGTCATGTAGTAAGCCAGTGATGTTGATTTTAAAAGTCCAACGACTGTATTACAGATATTTGGAATCGCAGAAACAAGTGTCTGAGGAATAATGATTCTGCTGTAGGTTTGAAATGCAGAAAGTCCTATGCTTAATCCTGCTTCATATTGTCCTTTGGAAATTGTCTGTAAGGATGCCCGGAAAATTTCTGATAATGAAGCAATGCTTGTTAAAGTAAAAACTATGTAAGCATAAATAATGGGATTAAGATCATAGATATTTATCTTAATCTTAAAAAATGAAAAAATTGTATTTAAAAGATATGGAACAAAAGAATATACTATCAGCACTTGAATCATTATAGGGAAGCCCCTGTTTGCAGATACAAAAAGCGTAAAAAGCTGTGAAAGCACCTTTATTTTTTTGATTCTTGTAATTGCTATTATGAAGGCAGGAATTAAAGCAAGGATTACAGAAACAATAACAATTTTTAAACTTACAGGAATTGCTTTTATGGCAATAATCAGGGTTTCTGCGGCAAATTTAAAATTAAAGTCCATTTTTAAGTCCTCCTGATATTTTTCTATCTAAAAAAGCAAAGCTCTGTTCAAAAACAAATACAAAGAACCAGTAAATCAGACCGACGGTAAGATATGCTTCCAAAGCATGTCGTCCGTACTGTTGTGTGATATATAAGTTTCCTCGACCCATCAAATCAATTACACCAATCGTATAGGCAAGTGAGGTATCTTTAAAAAGCAGAATGACTGCACTGCCAATGTTAGGAATTGCATGAACAACAGCCTGCGGTAAAATGATTCTGCGAAAGGCTTGGAATTCAGAAAGGCCAATTGATATCGCGGCTTCTCTTTGTCCCTTATTTACAGACAGATAGGCAGAACGCATAACCTCAGAAAAGGTTGCTGAAAACATAATTGATAGAGCAACCGTCAAAAAAAAGGGTCTTGGATAATCCAGGATGTCTGCTCCAAAAAACTGTGCAACAAATGGAAGTCCATAAAATACAATAAAAATTAATATTACTGCCGGGGTACATCTGATTGCACCTACATAAAGCAAGGCAATTTTATTTAAGATTTTTTTTCTGCTCAAACGAAGTTTCAATATTCCGGAAGCAATTACACTTCCTGCTATAAGGGCAACAAGCATCGAAAAAATCGTAAAAGAAAGGTAAGGTAAAATAATTAAAGCAATTTTCGGAATTAAACCAAAAGAAAAATCCATCCTCATAAGTTCTCCTTAAAGAAAAACTGCCAGCATTTTATAAACTGGCAGTTCAAAATTTTATGATTTAATCGAAATGTACTTTTTCAGAATCTCGAAGGAGGGAAAGTACATCTTTTCCAAAATATTTTTCCTGTATTCGATCTACAGTGCCGTTTTTATACAATTCTTCATACGCCTTTTCATAATCTGCAAGTAACTGTACATCCTTTTTGTTGAACAGAGGGTAAACTCCAATACTGTAAGTTGGCACAAATATAAGAAGATCTGAATATTTTTTGTCAGTTGAAACTACAAGGTCATAAGAATTTTCATTGAAAATTACAGCGTCATAGCGTCCCTGGAGTAACCAGTCAAGCTGTTCTGCATCACCAAAATTTGTTGTATTTGTTTCATAAGTAAGTTTTTTATCAGGATTATTCTGATCATACTCAAGAACAATTCCGTATAATCCAGTTGAAGAATTTACAGGAGCAAGCCGCAGGTTATTTTCAACGATATCTCTATAACCGTTTACATCATTAAATCCTTTTAAGTTGCTTTCAAATTTTCTATGCGCTACAAAACCAGTTACAGTAGCTGATTCAGGATTTTTCGGAATGCCATATTTTTCTTCTCTTAAAGGATTTGTAAAAAGCCCACTCAATACTATATGGTTTCTTCCTGCATCAAGACCTATAAGGGCATCTTCCTGTGTTGTTCCAATATACTTGAATTTATATTGTGGTAATAATTTTTCAACTTCGCGCAATAAATCATACTCGTAACCAACAGTTTCACCCTTTTCATTAATCCAGGAATAAGGAATGTCATTCTGGCGGTAAGCTACAGTTATGGTTCTTTTTTCATTTTGAACCTTTGCTTGTTTTTTTGAACAAGACATACTAAGCATTCCTGCAACAATACCAGTTAACAAAAACAAAATAAAACTCTTTTTCATATAAATACCTCACTAAAAAGTTATATCTAGGAATTACCTAGTAATTTGATATATTTATACAGAATTGGTAGAAGAGTGAGAAATACTAATTTTATATAAGCGTAATAGAAAGAACTTATTTATATCTTATTCTGATTATTGTTATAGGAAAGCTATATAGTTAAACAAAAGAAATTACTTTTCAAAAAAAAACAAACTTATTAATATAATAAAAAAAGGAAAAACTATGAAAAAATCAATGACAATCATCTATCCCGAATACAACGGACTTTATATAAATCTTACAAACCGCTGCCCTTGTGCCTGTACTTTTTGCATCCGTCAGAAAGTAAGTGGTGCAGAGTTTGATAACGTAGATACTCTCTGGCTTGAGCATGAGCCTACTGCCGAAGAAGTTATTGATGCCATAAAAGCAGAGTCAAAACTTGAACGTTTCAAAAACTACAAGGAATTTGTTTTCTGCGGTTACGGAGAACCTACAGAGGCTCTGGATGTGCTTCTTGAAGTTGCTGATTTTTTGAAAGCAAATTATTCACTGCCGGTACGAATCAATACAAACGGACTTGCTGATTTAATAAACAAAAAGCCTGTTGCTCCTCTTCTGGCCGGGAAAATAGATGCGCTTTCCATAAGCCTGAATTCAAGTAATCCAGAAATCTATGAAAAAACTGTTCGCCCAATTTTTAAGGAAAAGGCTTTTCCTGCTATGCTCGCTTTTGCAGAAGAGGCAAAAAATTATGTTCCAAAGGTTGTGCTGAGTACAGTTGCCACGACAATCTCAAAAGAAGATGAAGAGGAGTGTACCCGGCTTTGCGAAAGACTTGGGGTAACTCATAGAATCAGAAAATTTGTTGCGGTAAATTAATTTGCAGCTAATGTCCTCAGCAGGTAAAGCCCGCAATATGCAGGATGCGGCGGATGGTATCAATATAAGTCAAACTGATGTTATCCATGCGGGCAACTTTTTTTGTGATATAGCCCAGCTCAAAACTGTGGCTGATTTTTTCATCATGATTCTGCAGAGGAATTAATACAAAATCCTCTGTGGACACATTGCTTTCTTCCCCAAACACTCCTGACAAAAAGGTGTAGCCGTTTAAGGTCTGCAAAAGATTAAGCTCAGTAGCCCGGTCTGCAACGGTAATTGCCTTGTCCAGCCCAAAGCGGGAAATTACTTCTTCTGAAAAAAATGATTTTACATCATCAGTATCGAATGTAACAAAATGATAGTCAGAAAGCTCGTTCAGTGAAAGACTTTCCTTTTTGGAAAGCGGATGATTTTTGTGAAGATAAACAAAGGCGTTGCATTCTGTAAGATGATGAAATTCAAGATTGTTGGTTCTCAAAGTTTTTTGAATGGATTCACGGTTCGAATCGCTCAGATATAAAATACCCAGTTCACTTTTTCCTAGAGCAACGTCTGCAATAACGCCTGAGGCTTTTTTTTCGCGGAAAGCAAAATCATAAGATTCGCGGGAGAACTGCTTTACAATTTCAACAAAGGCAGTGCGGGCAAATGCATAGTAAAGGGTAGAAACAGAAAATGTCTTTTTGCCGCTTGCTGAATATTTTTTTATGAGGTTTTCGTATTGCTTGTAAAACTCTCTGGCATCGCGGATAAAGTCGGCTCCGCGTTCAGTAGCCTTTACTCCGCGTGAGGTTCTGTGAAAAACTTCAAACCCCAGCTCACCTTCGGCATCGTGTACCGAGCTGGTGAGGGAAGGCTGGGAGACAAAAAGCTTTTCAGAAGCCTTGTTCAAAGAACCGGCCTCCGCAACGCCAAGAATGTATTTTATTTGTTGTAGTGTCATGTATTGTCATGCTGAACTTGTTTCAGCATCTCCTAATAAATCCCGAACCCTGAACTTGTTTCAGGGGCGGGATGACATGGCTATTCCTTAAACAAATCTGTACTCAAATAGCGCAAACCAGTATCCGGGAATACAACAACAATGTTCTTTCCTTCGTATTCTGGACGCTTAGCAAGTTCTGTTGCTCCCCAGAGGGCTGCACCGCTGGAATTTCCAACTAACACACCGTCTGACTTTGCAACAATGCGGGCAGCTTCGAAAGAAGGCTTTACAGTTGCAATAAGAACTTCGTCGTAAACACCAGTAGTGTTGCGAACGGTAACAGGAACGCGCTCCTCTGGAACTTCTGTAAAGTTGTGGATACCAGTCAAAGCAGTTGCATCCAAGGCAGGTTCAACTGCTACAACCTTTACTGCAGGATTTTTAGCTTTCACATAATCGCTGATTCCTCGGATTGTTCCACCTGTTCCAACTGCGCTTACAACTGCCGCCAGGTCGCCTTCTGTCTGCTCCCAGATTTCCAAGCCTGTTGTATCGTGGTGAGCTAGAGGATTTTTTGGATTGAGCATCTGGTCTACAAAGAAGATGTCCTCTCCTGCAGCCTGACGGTCGCGGATGTGCTGTTTGAGAATGTTAGTTGCAGCTACGAAGTCGCCGTTAGTTGTCTTTAACGCATCCTGGATTTCTGGTACATTGCTTATGCGGGTTACATTTGCGCCAAAGGCCTTCATGATGTCGAAGCGTTCCTGGCTTGTTCCATCCTGAAGGTAAATTGTTACATCGTATCCCTTCATTGCACCAATAGCACTTACTGCAATTCCAGTGTTACCACTTGTATATTCAATCAAAGTTGTTACACCCGGCTTGATTCTTCCTTCGCGTTCTGCATCTTCAATAATGCGAAGAACGATGCGGTCTTTAATGCTTCCAATCGGATTAAAATATTCAACTTTTGCAAGCAGATGAGCCTTAAGTCCAAGTTTTTTTTCATAACCGTGGAGTCGTACCAGCGGTGTATTTCCAACGAGTTCTGTTAATGATTCGTGTATGTTTGACATATTAAATCCTCCTTTTTAGTTCCTCACAGAGGACACAGAGACCACGGAGGCTTTTAACGATTTTATTCTGCTCTGTGGTCTCTGTGGCTCTGTGAGAAATTTTATTTTTTACTTTCTTCTTTAATAAACTTATCCGCACCCTGCTCGTACCACCATTTTGTGTATGGCAGCTTAATGCGGGCAGCCAGGTTCTTTTCAAAACTGCGGTTTGTTACAGTGTCACGAATCAACTTTGCAAAGCTCAAGGTTCCCTCGTAACCGAAAACTGTATATTCATCAGCAACAAAGACTGCGGCAAAGCCCTGTTTAATAGCCCAGACTGTTGTTCCCGGATGGCGGCTGAAGTAAACATCAGGCTTATAGTGATTTAAGATATTCAAAACCTCGTAGTTCTGCTGGTCTGCAACTGCAACCTTCATATCCTTAGGAGAGTTTGCAAGAAGATGCTCGAGGGC
>CAMNIU010000199.1 GCA_946540605.1 uncultured Treponema sp. | reverse complement strand
CCCTTCGCAGCACAGCTGCTCGGAGACTCGCTCAAAATGCTCCACTGGAGCATTTTGACGGCTACGCCGTCGCTCCCTATGTTTCAGCATCTACACTACATCTAGTTCTATAGATTCCGAAACAAGTTCGGAATGACACTAGGAAGTATACTTATTGGTCATCCCCATCTGTTTTATTAAAGATACTTAATCAATTCACTTCTAATTCCATCAAGTCGGGCATCGCTCAAACCAAAATCCATCTGGCGGAAAGACCAGGCAGCGCGGCCGATTCCGTGGTTATTGAAAACTGTGGAAATCAGCTTGTACCATTCAAGAGTATCTTCTGGGGTGGCCTTGTCAATTGCTCCATATTCACCGCAATAAAGTAAAACATTGCGGTCTTCTGCAATCTTTACAGCTTCAGCAAAAATTGTTTCAAAGTAGTTTACATCAATTGTTGCATCAGGAGAGAAAGCGCCGAATGCGGTTCCAATCTGTCCAACCTTTTCTGAAGTCTTTGTAATATAATCGGCAAACTTAGATTTAAGAGGGAATCGGAAATCAGGATTCATGTTCTTTCCAACCCAAGGTGCTCCCTGGTGAGTAAACAATAGAGGCTCATAACAGTGGAAGTTATAAACAGTATTTTCGTCATATGGTTCGTCGAGGTCTTTTACAGAGGCAAGCGAATTGTTCCAGTAGCTGCCTACAAGAATCTTTGTTGAAGGTGCAATTTTGCGAATGCGTTCAATGCAAGTGCGGGCAATTGCATTCCATTTTTTGCAGTAAGCCTGGTCTGTAACTTCGTTCAAAAGTTCAAAGCAGATTTCGCCGTGCTGACCATTACCATAATCAGCATCATCAAAAGCTGTTGCAAAATGGTGTGCAAGATTTTCCCAAAGTTTATAAAAGCGTTCCTGAAGTTCTGTGCTGTCAAAAAATCCAACTTCCTTTTCACCAGCGTCAAAAGAAAATCCTGCAGTCTTATGAAGATCAAGAATCATGTTCAGTTTATTATCTTTACACCAACTGATTGCCTGAGAAATTCTTTCGTAGCCCTTTTCAATTGGAGTTCCATCAGCAGTTTCAACAAGGTTGTAATCAATTGGCAAACGAATATGATCGAGTCCCCATTCTTTTATAGTTTTGAAATCTTCCTGTTTAATAAAATTGTCATAACGTTCTTCGGTATGATTGCACTGAGAAAACCATCCTCCCAAATTCACACCATGCATGAAACCGTCAAATCTCTTCATAATATTCTCCTGTCGTAGAATATGGCATTATTAAAGCCGTATCTGCCATATCTAAAAATATTATCAGATTATGTGCATAAAAAACAGAATGTTTCTATACATTTGCGGTAGGGAGATATTCTTAATTTTTTTTGTTTTGTAGCATCAAATTTGCATGTTATAATATTACCAGAATGATTGAAAAATCTGTTTATTTGGAGGTATTAATGAATTATAAAAGAATGCTTATATTTTTGTTTATATGTTTTTCTGCTTTATTTATAAGTTGTGATTATGTATCCTCAAGTAAACACTCAGATGAAAATGAATCGGTTTTCTTTTATCTAACTACAGGACATAATTATTCATGGGGAACAACGACTCTTCTTGAAGAATATCATTGTAAGAATTTGGGAGATGATTATTATGAAGTAACTTCTTATACTGTGCATTATTTTTCAGGCAGTTATTTGAATAAGACTCCAGAACAGCTAATAGAAATTGCTATTAATCGAAATATAAATCCAACTTCAATAGAAAAAAGAATGACTACAAGTGTTTTGAGTAAAACAATAACAGATTACTCTTCAAAAAAATCTATAGTAATTTATATACCAGAAAAGATAAAACATGCATTATTTTATTATGAGGCGGGATATAAATAATATGGCAAAAGAGAAACTTCATTTTCAGCTTTCATTTACAAAAAGTTCAGAGGCGGTAATTAAGAGTCTGTACAAGCTTTCACCAGATGATGAGATTTTGATGGCGGTTTGGTTTTCTGATAGTACATATCCAATTTTCGAAAGATATGGATTTGTAATTACAAAAGAAGGTTTTGGCTGGAATTATCCGACTATGGCTGAGTCTACAGAAAAAGATGATTCAACTAAGGAGCGGGTTCCTCGTAACTCTGATTTTCTCTCTAAAAAGACAGTGCGATTTCTTGGTACTGATGCCCGCGATACTGAAGTGGCGGCAAGAACTGATGGAAAAAGAGAAATACAGTTGAGAACCTCTAATACGCTTTTTATATTTGGCTTTGATTCGGGTATTTCTCAAGAAAAGGTTGTTCTCCTTGAACGTGCAATTGCATCAAATTTTGCAGATGCTTTTGATGCTTCAAGTTTTGAAAAATCTGATGACAGTTATTCATTACCTTTGACTTTACTGGCCATGAAAGATTTCTTTATAAATATAAAGAATATTACTCAGAAAAAGTTTTATGATATTAAGTTGGCTGCACGAAAGCGAAAAGAAGAAAAAGTTGATTCTAAAGGAAAAACAATAAAGTCTGAAGAATCAAGAAGTACTGCCATTAAAACAGTAAATAAAGTTGGTTCATTTTTCCGTCATATTGTTGATTTCTGTACTGATTTGATATTGATGTTTGCTATTTTGATTTTTGTAAAACCGCAGTTGCTTATGAAAGATTTTCTGCGAGGTGTATCGGCTACGATAAGTGGACTTACTTTTTCATTGTTTTACTATGATTTATCTGGAGAAATTACACAAGAAATTATTGATAAACGAAATTTCATTTTTATTCTATTGATAAGTCTATATCTTATTTTGAAAATTTTTATTTCACTTTCTTGTCGAAAAAATCGAAAAGCTGTTACAGCTCTTCTTTTTGTGATGTTGGTTGCAGACTTTTTCCTTGTAACCGAAAAATTCCTTATATTTGCAATATTGCTTCTATTAATATTACTTGCGATGCAGTTTTCGATGGGCTTTTTAGTGAAAGTTGTACGTTTGAAAGCTGTATTGTTTATAATTGCGTGTATAACAGGATATCTTATTTTACATATTGTTCTTTATGATGATTTTTTAGAATTATTAAAATCTTGGTTCAATTTAATGAGTCTGCCTGTTAAGTGGTGGTAAGTTATAACTTCCGACTAAACTGATATAAATGATTATTTAGTTGGAAGAAAAATGGTGGGTATGTTTAACTAGTCCGACTAAATTGCGGAAAACAGGATTTTAGTCGGAATTTTCCGAGGTTAATAGAGATTTAATCATTTGAATTTGTTTGAAAAAGATGGAATTCTCGATTTTTGTTCCGACTAAATTTGAGAAAAAGGCTGTTTAGTCGGGACTTTTTTGTTTTTAGGTGATTTTAGCACCGACTAAAATCTAATTCTTGTTGTTATAGTCGGTATTTTGGTTCAGACGCTATTTTATTGGGAACTCGCGCAAGGGATTGTAGGGGTGAGCGTAGCGAAAACACACCGCAGGTGTGGTCGGAGGCGAATGCCGTAGCCCCGAAAAGCCCGGCCGGCCGCCGAAGGCGGACGGATGCGCCCAAAAGCTTAAAAACTTACTGTACACTATACAGCAAATCTTCGTAGCTTGGGAAAGGCTTGTATTCTTCGCCCAGAAGAGGTTCAATCTGATCTGCTATGGCGCGTACGGCATCCATGGCAGGAATTACAACCTTTGCATAAGCGTGGGCTCTCTGCATAAGGTCTGTAATTGCGCGGGTTTCTTCGTGTTTTGCGAGAAGAACGTCTGCTTTATTGGAAAGGTCGTTAACCAGATTATTGAGCTTTTCCATGAGCTTGAGGCCTGCATCACAAAGATTGAATACGCGCTGCATTTTGAACTCGGTGTCTGCGAGTACGTTCAGATATTTGAAGGCTGCCGGGATAATGTCTTTATGTACCATCTCCAGCATTGTGTTTGATTCAATGTTCATTACCTGGCAGTATTTTTCGAGCTTAATGTCGTAGTGGCTCTTCATTTCTTCTGGGGTGTAAATACCCAGGCGGGTGAAGAGGTCTATGTTTTTCTGGTCGATGTAATGCTCGATTGCCTTTGGTGTTGTGCGGTAGTTTTTGAGGCCGCGGCGTTCTGCTTCTTCAATCCATTCCTGGCCGTATCCGTTTCCGTTGAAAAGGATGCGCCAGTGAGCTGTGATTTCGCGCTTAATGAGTTTCTGTAGGTCTTCGTCAAAGTTTTTTGACTGTTCCAGTTCGTCTGCAAAAGCGCGGAGTGAATCGGCGAGAATTGCGTTCATTATTGTGTTAGGGCCGCTGATTGAGAGTGCGCTTCCTACGGAACGGAACTCAAAGCGGTTACCGGTAAAGGCAAACGGAGAAGTTCGGTTGCGGTCTGTTGAGTCTTTTGGAATTGGTGGAAGTACATCTACGCCAATTGTGAGTTTGCCGCCTTTCTTTCCATTATAGTCTGTGCCATCTTTTATTGCCTTTAATACTGCGTCGAGTTCATCTCCAACAAAAACAGAAACAATTGCTGGTGGCGCTTCGTTTGCTCCAAGGCGATGGTCATTTCCTGCACTGGCAACTGAGTAACGGAGAAGGTCCTGATTTTCGTCTACGGCTTTAATTACTGCCGTGAGGAATAAAAGGAACTGGGCGTTATCGCGTGGAGTTTTTCCTGGTGCAAAAAGATTTTCGCCGAGGTCTGTTGCAATTGACCAGTTATTATGTTTACCGCTTCCGTTTACTCCTTCGAAAGGTTTTTCATGAAGCAGGCAGATGAGTCCGTGACGACGGGCAACCTTTTTCATAATTTCCATTGTCAGCTGATTCTGGTCTGCGGCAAGGTTGCTTGTTGTGAAGATTGGTGCCATTTCGTGCTGAGCCGGAGCAACTTCGTTATGCTCGGTTTTACTGTAGATTCCAAGTTTCCAAAGTTCCTCGTTCAAATCTTCCATATATTTGATTACGCGCGGCTTGATTGCGGCAAAATACTGGTCGTCCATTTCCTGACCTTTTACAGGGCGGGCACCGAACAAAGTGCGGCCGCACATCTTAAGGTCTTTACGTTTTTGATAAAGCTTTTCATCTATTAAAAAGTATTCCTGCTCCGGGCCCATTGTTGTTGTAACGTGTTTTGCCTTGTTACCAAACAACTTAAGAATGCGGAGTGACTGTTCATTAATTGCTTCCATTGAGCGGAGCAGTGGAGTTTTTTTATCGAGTGCCTCACCGTTATAAGAACAGAAGGCTGTAGGAATACAAAGTGTGTGGTCTTTTACAAACGGATAAGAAGTTGGGTCCCATACTGTGTAACCGCGGGCTTCGAAGGTGGAACGCTTGCCGCCGTTAGGGAAGGAAGAAGCATCCGGTTCACCTTTAATCAGTTCTTTTCCGCTGAAGCTCATTATGATTTTGCCTTCTTCTGCAGGGGAAAGGAAGGAATCGTGTTTTTCTGCTGTAATACCAGTGAGTGGCTGGAACCAGTGTGAATAGTGTGTGGCACCTTTAGAGATTGCCCAGTTTTTCATTGCTTCTGCGATTTGATTTGCGGCCTCAAGGTCGAGAGGAGTTCC
This sequence comes from uncultured Treponema sp., assembly GCA_946540605.1. Lineage (GTDB taxonomy): Bacteria > Spirochaetota > Spirochaetia > Treponematales > Treponemataceae > Treponema_D. The sequence continues at coordinate 9,406 of CAMNIU010000199.1, read as the reverse complement.
TTCTTCCATTGTGTGCTTTAGAGCTTTAAAGGTCTGTGAAGGAAGCATTTCCTTCATAACTGACTGATTAAAAACCAAACTTCCAAAAAGTTCTGGAACATTCGTATTTGCCATGTGGAAACCTCGTGCCGCGCGTCATTGCGCATTTTGTTAATTGTTATGTTTGACAAACATTTTAGTGTTTTTCGAGTCGCTTTGCAATGCAGGGGTGATATGCGTGTTTTACTATATGTGTTTTACTATACGGGTTTTGCAATGCAGTGAATACTGTGTTATAATATTTGCTTATGAAAGTTTGGATTAAATATTTACTTGGTGTTGCTTTTGGTGTACTTGCTGCTTTTATTCTCCCTACAGAAAATGCGGCTTTTGCAAATGCGATTGCTTTTCTTACAGAGCTTTTTATTCGCGTAGGAAGATACATTGTTGTTCCGTTGATTTTTACGAGCACCATTGTTGCCGTAAGCAAGCTTAGAACTTCCAGACTTTTGTGGAAAACTTCTGGCCTGACTGTCCTTATTATAGTACTTTCTTCGCTTATGATGACTCTTATAGGCCTTATTTCAATTCTTCTTGTAAAGCTTCCTCGCATTCCAATTACAGTCGATGTCGCAACAGAAGCTTTTAATCTTGATGTAAAAGGAATGATTCTTTCGCTTTTCCCATATTCTGGTTTTGAAGCCTTGCGAGATGGATCCTTCCTTTTAGTATGTTTTGTTTTTGCATTCATAATTGGCTGGGAAAGTGCTTCCGAAGAAACTGCTTTTAAGCCTGTTTTTGTTCTTTCTGATTCTTTTTCAAATCTCTTCTATAATGTGGCAAACTTTTTTACAGAAATTATGTCTGTTTTAGGAATTGCCATTGTATGTTACTGGGGTATGGATTTCCGCAGTGTAATTGCAACTGGTATTTTTACCCCTATGATAATTATGTTCCTGGTTGATTTTGTAATTATAGCGGGAATTATTTATCCTTTGATTTTACGCTTTGTATGTCACGACCCTCATCCTTATAAAGTTTTGTACGCAAGCATTGCTCCTCTTATTTTAGCCTTCTTTGGTGGAGATTCAAATCTTGTAATTCCACTGGCAAACCGCCACTTGTGCGACAGCCTTGGAATCCGCAGACGTTGCCGCAGTTTTACATATCCTTTGTTTACAATTTTTGCCCGCGGTGGATCTGCACTGGTTACTACAGTTTCCTTCATTTTAATCTGGCGTTCTTATTCAAGTCTTAGTATTTCCATCAGCGATGTTATGTGGATTTTTGGTCTTTCGTTTGGACTTTCATTCCTGCTTGGTGGCATTCCTTCCGGGGCTGCTTTCGTGCTTTTGACTATCATCTGTAATAAATATGCCCGTGGATTTGAAACAAGTGTTCAGCTCTTAAAGCCGGCAACAATGATAATCTGTTCATTTGCCGCACTTTATGATACACTGACCGCGATGTTCGGAAGTTATATCGTTGCTGTAAAAACAAAGATGATAGAACATCATTCAATAACTCACTTTATCTAATATTGAAAAAAAATGTCGTCTAAAAATGTTGTTATTTTTGAGAGTTTTAAGATATAATATTTGGTTATAAGAGGTAACAACTTGGGAATTTCTGTTAGCGACATCGTCATGGGGAGAAAGACATTTTTTATTTTGCCGGACACTTCTCTCATGCCGACTTCATACCTCGAAGACTACTTTGCCCTTGGATATGAATGTTACTATATTGAAAATGATAAACGGGTTAAATTTCAGAAAAAGGTAGATATTATCCTTTCGCTTTTTAAGGATTTAATTCTTTTTTTCAATATTGATTTTCATATTCCAGATTTTGAATGGGAATATTATATTCAAGATTTGGTTATTGATCATAAAATACAAGATTCAATCGGCATTCTTTATACCAAACGTGCAACAAAAGAAGATAAGGCTCGTATTGAAAAAAAATATCTTTACGAGCTTGGAGTACGCTGCGGCTGTACACAACTTGAATATCAGAAAAAGCAGAATTTTGAGTTGATTGCTAAACTCTTGTTTGCAAATCAGGCTCAGGGCCGCCGAAAAACAATTCGCGCGCTTTGTACTTCTGCCTGTACTTATACTGTAACATATGGTCCTCATCAGGTGACCTCTGCCGGTGTATTGCAGGATATAAGTCTTTCGCACTTTACAATTCTTTCACCTGGAACTGGACTTGAAATCAAATTATACGAGAAACTTAAAGACATTCACTTTAATATCCGAGGATTCCTTTTCCGTTCAAACGCAGTGCTTGTTATGGAACGTCCAGTAAATGGTGATATGCTTTATGTATTTGCCTTTGTAAATTCTTCGGGTACCACCGGATTGGAAGACCGCACAAGAAGCCTTTTGATTCCGGCACTTTATAAACTGCTTTCTTCAAATTGTACTGCTTTGCTTGAGCAGCTTTATGTAAAGGTTGATGATCAACCTGAGATTACTGAACTTCCACAAGCGGAAGATGATTAATATCATTTTTCCTACTTCCAAAACCATCTTCTTTTCACTACAATAACTCCCACTATGGAATTTACACAAGAAACTATTGATGCACTTTCAGTTAATGAAGTGGAAATTATGAAAAAAATCGCGGAAGAACTTAATATCCGCGTGCAGCAGGTGAGTGCTGTTATAAGCCTGGTTGAAGAAGGATGTACAATCCCATTCATCAGCCGTTACCGCAAGGAAAAGCATGACAATCTTGATGAGGTTCAGGTTCGCGACTGTGACCACCTCTATAAATCATATCATAACCTTGAAGACCGCCGCCTTGAAATTGTAAAAGGCATTTTTGCTCAGGGAAAACTTACTGAAACTTTGTACAATGCGGTTATGTCGGCTACTACAATGACTGCCCTGGAAGACCTCTGGGCTCCATTCAAGAAAAAGAAGAAGACCCGCGGTATGGTTGCCGCAGAAAAGGGACTTGAGCCATTGGCTGATTTTATCATTGCTGATAATGATGAGGCTGCCTGCGAGAAAAAGGCTGCCGAGTTTGTAAAAACTGATAATGAAGACAGCGCGCTCAACGTTGAATCGGCCGCAGACGCCCTTGCCGGTGCAAAAGACATTATTGCAGAGCGCGTTTCGCAGGAAACTTCTAATCGCGAAGCTGTTCACGACCTTTATATGAGAACTGGTACAATCAAAACTAAAGGTATTGTTCCTGAGGGACAGGATGCAGCTGTTGCAGAGAACACATCTACCTACAAAATGTACTGGGATTACTCAGAACCTTTGAACGAAGTAAAGCCTCACCGCATTCTCGCTATTAACCGCGGCGAGCGCGAAGGTGCCCTTGAAGTTACAATTGATGTTGATGTTGATGCAGCCGTAGCTGATTTGCAGCGCCGTGCTGATATTCACAATAACTATCATAAAGACGCTATTGAAGACGGAGTTGTTCGTCTTTTGTCGCCAGCTGTTGTACGCGAAATTCGCAGCGACGAAGCAGACGAGGCTGATGTTCACGGAATCGGTATTTTCAGCGAAAACCTCAAAAACCTGTTGATGACCCAACCAATTAAGGGAAGCCGCGTTCTTGGTGTTGACCCTGGTATCCGTACAGGTACAAAGTGTGCTGCCCTCGATGAAACAGGTAAATATCTTGGCTACTTTAAGTTCTTCCAGGTTACAGACCCGGATGGTTCTTACAAAATGATTAACGACGCTATCGATAAGTATGACATTCAGGTAGTTGCAGTTGGTAACGGTACCGGCAGCCAGGAAGTTCAGGCAATCGTAAGCAAGGTTATCAGCGATAACTATAATGATGTAGTTTATACAGTAGTTGATGAGTCTGGTGCTTCTGTTTACTCGGCAAGTGATATTGCCCGCGAAGAATTCCCTGATCTGGATCTTACAATCCGTGGTGCCATTTCTATGGGCCGCCGCCTGCAGGATCCTCTTTCAGAACTCGTAAAAATTGACCCTAAGGCAATTGGTGTAGGTCTTTACCAGCACGATGTAAATCAGAAAAAACTTGCAGAACAGCTTGATGAGGTTGTTGGCTCAGTAGTAAATAACGTTGGTGTAAACCTTAATACTGCGTCATACTCACTTTTGAAGTACGTTTCTGGAATCAACGCATCTACAGCAAAGAAAATTGTTGCTTACCGCGATCAGAACGGCAAAATCAAGAGCCGCGAAGACCTTAAAAACGTTCCAGGGCTTGGTCCAAAAGCCTTTGAGCAGTGTGCCGGCTTCCTTAAGATTGCAGAAAGCAGCGACCCGCTGGATAACACCTGGGTTCACCCTGAAAACTACGATGCAGCCCGCGAGGTTCTTCCATATATTCAGAAGAAAGAAAAGGTTCCTGCAGACTTAATCAAAAAGCTTGCAGAAAAATATAACATCGGGGAAACAACCGTCCGCGACATTGTAGACGAGCTTCAGAAACCAAACCGCGACCCACGCGACGGCTATCCAGCTCCAATCATGCAGAAAGGTGTTTTGCAGTTCGAAGACCTCAAAGAAGGCATGAAGGTAACCGGAAAAATCAAAAACGTAGTAGATTTTGGTGCTTTTGTTGATATCGGTCTTCACGAAACTGGTCTCGTTCATCTTAGTGAGCTTTCAGACAGCTTCGTAGAAAACCCAATGGACGTTGTAAAAGTAGGTGATGTTCACGAATTTACAATTATCGAACTTGACCGCGACCGCCGCCGTATTGCCCTTTCTCTTAAGAGTGATGCAGCCAGCCGTGCCGGAACTGGCCAGAAGAGTACAGCCCGCCGCGATACTCCACGTGACAATGCAGGTTCTGGAAATGGAACTGGCCGCCGCGTAGTAGTTGTAAAGAAGGCTGGCGCAGGAAACGCTGGTTCACAGCCACGCCGCGACGATAATCGCCGCTCTTCTTACAACTCTGGCAGCGATGATGGCATGAGCTACAATCCGTTTGCAGCATTTTTTAATAGTAAAAAATAATTAAAAATAAAGTGTTTCTTTTGCGGGACTTACGTGTTATAATCGTTAAGACCCGTAAAAGAGGCCTTGTCTTAATATCTAAAAGTCCTTTATAATAATCAACACATATAAAAATATAGACGGAGAGATGACCGCAACCGCGGTTTCAGGAGGTTGTCTAATGAAAAAGATTGCAGGCATACTTATTTGCATTGCGCTTGCATTTAGTTTTGCTGGATGTTCTTGGCAAATACCACAGAAAGTGTCCGTAAAAACAGATGCAGATTACAATTTTGCACTTGGAAATTTTGAAAAAGATTTCAGTGAGAACCTTAGTGTTTCCAAAATGATTGGTGATTTACAATTGCCAAACAATGGAAAAGTTTACGATTACTGGCCAAACAAAAAGGGCGACACACAGGCATTTTTAATGTACATGCCTTTGCAGGAAATCCCTATTGATATTGGAAGCTATTTTGATAAGGGTACACTTGCAGAAAAAATCGAAAGTATTTCCTTTTCAAAAGATATTGAAGTTCCAGAAGTTAGTTTTTCTTTTCCTGTAGAATTTGACCTTGATGATGTAAATACAGAAATCAATAAGAAATTTGTACTTGCGGGACTTATTCAGAATTACGATGCCAGCCAGTTTGGAGCTATATTAAAACAGATAGCCGATTCTATTACTTATGAAAAGGGTGTTCTTGTTGTAAAAGCCTATGCTATTAATTCTAGTGATATTGAGGCATTAAATACAGGAACTACTACAATTCAGAGCCTTATAAATGAAGATAATGTTTATACATCATATTCAGGTGGCAGTGTCAGCATTACAAGTGGTAATCAAAACCCTCTTACTGGATATTTTTATAATGGTCAGGCATCTCTGGTTATTCCTTCAAAAGGTTTTGACTTTATTTCAGATGATATAAACATCAGTTTTAGCGATATTCCAAGTCCTTCAGTGTATGGTTATCAGCCTTTGGTATTCATAGCAAAAATGGATACAGATCAACCTTATCAGATTAAAAAAATCTCTGGTATAGGAAATACAATTACAATTCCTTCAGTTTCTATTGATCAAAAAATTGACTCTCTGGAAAGTCTTAAAGACAGTGGAGTAGAAGAATGTACAATTGGGGAAGGAAGCATTGATTTAGACTTTGACATTCCGTCTGAATGGAAAAACGTAGAAATTACCTATGGAATTACACTGTCTGGTGGTATTGAAGCAACAAGCGGTGCTTGTACAGCTGTCAGCGGCCGTTCTGGTAATGTTGGTTCAATAGATTTAAGTGGAACATCAGTCAAGGCAGAAGAAATCAATGTAAGTGCTGCTGTTGCTCTTACTATAGCAGGTGCAACAATTGATTTTACAAAGCCACCTGCAATCAGCTTTGACAGTAATATTTCTAGAATTGAAACTGTAACTGTTAAACTTTCAGAAACAAATCTTTCAGTTGCAGACAGTCAGCCACTTCCTGATGAAGTTTTCAATATTTTGAAAGCCATTACACTTAATCAGTGTGGAATAGAAGGAACTTATACAAATACACTTCCTGGTGGAGTAGATGGGGCTGGAAATCCAGTAAATGCAATTTCATTGACTGTTTCATCAAACTTCTTTGGATTAGCATCAGCTACTAAAACTATTGAAGGCGGAAAGGAAAACGAGAAACTTAAATTTTTGACTCCTGTTGATGAAGAAGGAAATCCAATAAAAAGAACAATTAAACTAAGAAAAACACCTGCTGCTGCAGATGAGTTTAATGCATTTGATTTTGATGTGCAGATTGCTCTTCCAGGTGGAGACTCAAATAAAGTTACCGTTTCAAATGTTGAGCCTGGTAAAACTTATAAGCTCGCTATTAATGTAACTCCTAAAATTGACTGGTACTCTGTAACAATTGATACTGCTTCGATTCCTTCTCAGAACGATAAAATTGGAACAGGTTTTAATCCTTCAACAATATTTGATTCTATTAATGATGTTTTGGGAAATGGTTTTTCTGATAATATAAGCGTCCCGGAAGGAAAGTTGTATCTGTATTTGTCAAAGCCAAATACAGACAAATTAAGTAGTTTTGAAGGATTGACAGGTTCTTCAATCAAGATGTATTTAGGTGATGCTGATAAGAATTATTTACCTAATCCGAAAGATACTGCTACAGATAAGAAAAATCAGATTTCAATTCTTGAGGAAAGTGAATCAATAAACTTTGTTCAAGTTCCAGAACTTAAGTCTATAAAGAATGAAGATGGATCTGAGACTGTAATCCAGAATATTTCTAATTATACAACTAGTCTTGGAGAGCCTATTATTCTTTCTGATTTGTTTAATTTTGAGACATCTTCAACTGCAGAAGGACAACAGCTTTGTATTGATTATAATATTTCATTAAATACTAATAATGGTAAAGATGGTATCGAAATTCTAAGTTCAGATTTAGGATTGAATCTTGATGGAACTTCTAGTGAGGAAGAAACAGGTGCAGATTCCATCGGTATTTATGCAATTATCGAACTTCCTTTAAGCTTCACTGTTGCTGAAAATACAACTATAGATCTTCAGAATCTTATTAATAAAAAAGATTCTGAAGAATCAGAAGATGAAAATAAGGATCTTTTTGGACGTTCAGAAGCTTCTGGTTTTGATGAAATAGAGAAGTATCTTGAAGTAATAGAAGCTGCAAAAATACAGTATAGATTAGATTCATTCCCTATTAAAACTAGCAATAATATTAGTCTCAATCTTGAACTGTGTGATGGTGATAATCAAACAGTTCTTGCTAAGGAACTGCCATTTGATACAGATGCCGCAGAGCCAATAGAGATAACTAATGATGATATTAAGAAGCTTCTTAATACGTATCCATTGAAGTTAAAAACAGCAGAAATTACCTTCGCTGGTAAAAATGGAACAGAGATTTCAATTCCTCGTACAAAAAATCTTGATATAAACCTGCAGATTGGTATTTCAACTAACGGTGAGCCGATTGAAATATTCGGTGGAAATAAATAAGGAGGGACGTTATGAAAAAGATATTTGCATTAATTATTTCGATTACAGTTATTTGTTCAGCCTTATCTGCAAGAAATTTCTTTAGCGGACGTTTTTTTGAAATAAAGACTGGTACGGGACTTGGACTTTCAAATAATCTTATTACTGGTAATGATATATTCCAGAAAGATTTGGTTATTGATTTGAGAAAGCTGGCAGATGACTGTCCGGATGATGGAATGAACTTCATTGCAAACGCTACTCCAGGGGTAGAAGTTAATTTTAATATCAGCAAACTTCATATCGGCCTTTCTGCTGGTGCTGAAATGTATGGAAAATTTGCAATTGGAAAAGAACTTTTTGATTTTGCCGGTTATGGAAACAAAGTCGGTGAAACTCTTAATCTTTCCTTTACTGCAGAAACTGATATTTTTGCATATTCTCAGCTTGATGTAGGTTGGGATGTTAGAAAATTTAAACTTCATGTAAAGCCTGCAGTGTTTGTTCCAGTTCTTTCTACCCGTGGAAATGGAGGAACAGTTTCTGTTACTAATGGTGTAGATGGAAGTATTCATGCAGCTGTTGATATTAACACAGATATTTATTCTCCAATTGATATGGAGAATGCTCAGAGTTATTTCAAGCAGGTTACTTCTGGCGGAAACATCTTGAGTTCTCCACTATTTGCCGGTTATGGATTTGATTTGGGAGCTTATCTTGCTTTACCATTCAGCAAGTCTCTTTCTCTTGATTTTGATGTTCGTATTCCACTTACTCCAGGTCATATTTATAAGAAATCGACTGTTACAAGCCATTATTCTTATGATGCAAAATTTTCGGATATGGCAAATGGAGAATCAAAGCAGGAAAATCCGACATTTACAGGTTATCAGGATGCTGATTTGCAAATCCATCGTCCTTTAAAGTTCAATGTTTATCTTGATAAGAATCTTCTTGGAACTTTGTTTAATGCCCGTGCTGGTGGTGGTTTTGGAATTCGTCATCCATTTTCTAGTGATGCACAATTCTATCCTGAATATTATGCAGGTTTGACTTTGAGCTTAATTGATTTGTTTAAGATTGGAGTTTCTACTCAGTATAAAGATCAGATTTTTATTCATCAGCTTGGAACAACACTCAGTATAAGATTTGTTCAGGTTGATGTTGGTGTTTCTACACAGTCTGCAAACTTCAAAAAGAGCTTTGAAGTTGCAGGTGTAGGCGCTTATGCCTACGTAACTGTAGGATTCTAAACTAAAGCTAAAATAAGGTTGTTTCCTTACTGAAAATGTCCTCAGTCAACGAAAGATGTTGTCTGAGGGTATTTTTTTTCAGAACAATCTATACATTGACTCAAATCCCCTCATATTATAAAATAATTTACTATTTATTTTTAAGAGGACTGAAGATGTTTAAAATTATTGAAAAAAAACAGCTTTCTGCCGGTGTATTTTATATGAAGGTTACTGCTCCTGAAATT
>CAMNIU010000198.1 GCA_946540605.1 uncultured Treponema sp. | reverse complement strand
GTGCATTAAAATATGAGTGCAGAAAATCAACATACTTTTCTTTGATATCCTGGCTGATAAAACACTTCTCCCGGATTTCTTCAATTACATCCTGAACTTCGCTGCGAATCTGGCCGACAAAAGCTCCCTGTGCAGAAACTACATTAAAGAGCACATACTTTTCATTGGTCGCACTCTCAAAAACATCAGCCGTTAGAGTTTTGTCTGAAAGCTTGATTTCTGCATAAAACTGACCACCGGCGATTTCTTTCTTAAGCGCAAAATCGCTCCCGGCTTCTGAAAATCCAAAAGCAAGCAATTTTTCTTTCTGAGGAACTGATGTATTTAAGATATAGCTGTAATCCATTTTCTTCTGCTTTTATTCTTCGTGCACCCAGTATTCGTGGCAGTCTGGAGTTCGGTCAATAAGAAAGGCATCATACAACTCACGCCGCAAAAGAGAATGATCTCCAAATGAATGCCAGCGTTTCAGAATCATATTGACTTCAAGCTCAGAATATCGTTTCCCTTTTTCAAACTTAGTAATAAGATATTCCAGCACTGCCCTCTTCTCTTCCTTTTTCTTTGGCCAGCGAATAATAATCCCGTCTGCATTTTTGATTGATTTTAAAATCTCTTCACATTCTGAAATAGTCATAAGAAGATTGTAATAGACAGTGGAAAATCCGGCAAGTGTTTTAATTATTCTGATTGCGTACTTTGGTAGCTATTTGAATCTTAATTTTGTACATCCGTCCTTCATTTTTGGACTAAAAACATGCATTTCAGGTAGTTATATTGCGTACTTTGGTAGTCATATCTTTTGCGTACCTTAGTAGTTATATAATAGAGAATTCAATAAAAATTCGTACCTTGGTAGTTATATCAGTCCAAATTCATTGATTTTTGCGTACTTTGGTAGTTATATATAGAAAATTCAGCGTACTTTAGTAGCTATATTCTCTCAAAAAGAAACGACAGAATGTGCGTACTTTAGTAGTTGTATACTTTTTTTGACATTTTTGGAAAACTAAAGCATTGGAAAAATCAAAGTTCTGATAAAAATTGAATGCGTACCTTGGTAGTCATTAACTTTTTGATAAGCGTACTTTAGTAGTCATATAGATTGCGTACTTTGGTAGTTATTTGAGGCCTTGTTTTTTTAAAATTTCAACAGCATCTGCTTCGTATGCAATCTGGAAAGAATCTCCAAATGGAAGCTCAGCCTGCTGCTTTACAAGCTTAAGAGCTTCTGCAAATTCTTCTGGGTATCGGCTCTTAAAATATTCAAGTTCTGCCTGTTCTTCATTGATTTCTTTTATCTCATCAATTTGAGCTTTATCAGTTTCTTTTGTGATTCGAACTGAAGCTGCCTTCTCAGAACAATTAAATCTGAATCCGACAACATTCTTACCTTCTTTAATTTTTTCAAAAGAGACAGTCAGATTTGTTTTTTCATTAACTTCATCCAAAGGATTTTTTACAACCTTAGTGATGAAGTTTGTCATTCTTCCTGAATATTCGTTTTCACCAAGCTGAAACGTCTTTCTCAATTCTTCAACAGTATATTCAAAATACCAGCAACCTTTTTTGTTACCTTCTTTACCCTTTTTTCCAATCCAGGATAATGCAATTTCATAATAACGCATTGCATAAAAACTCTGTAAACGACCAAGCTCAATCAACTGTAATGTTGTAAAACCATGCTTGTATTCAACTAAAGCTTGTCCCAAATGATGGTTAATTTCGATGTTTATTTTGTGATCAACATCAGAAAAAACTGCATGAGTAACCCAGCTGAATGTTTCAAATTTTTTTCCTGTATCAATTGCAATATAAGATTTTTGAAGTTCTACAAGGGCTGATTTTATTAAATCCTTTTGTTTAGCTCCAATTCTGGATTTTCCTAAAGCTTTTACAAAGTCAGATGTTTTAAAGGTTGTTTCATAGGTTTCAATATTGAGATTAGACCACTTCATAATTTTGAGATCTGCAATTACATATGCTAATAATTGTTTTGCTAATGGAGAACATTTATAAAGACCTTGAGAAATTTGATTAGGCTGTAAAAGTTCACTGTTTAACTTTTTAGAGTATTCAAGAGTGCCCTGATCTGAAGTAATTATCTCATCCATTTGAAAGCCTTATTTATATATTAGTTATATTAATATATTGGGAGGGCGTAATTCGTTATAAAATAAAGATTTACAAGACAATAAAGCTACTAAAGTACGTAATCAGAACTACTAAAGTACGTTTTATAACTACCAATATACGCGGATATAACTACCAGCCTACGCATTCTTTTATTCCGCTACTTATATCTTATACCTGGTAGTTATAAAAATCAACTACTTTCTTAAATGCCAAGTAGTTATTTTGTAATACCGCCTTTTGAAAGCTTGATATTATTTTTCTTTACTTCACTCATCAGGTATTCAACAGCAGTTTCGATTCCCTGTGTCATTGAGAGGTCATGTTCCAGGAAGAACATTTTCCATTCTTTTTTTGTTGTCTCACGGATGCTGATATTCATCAAAATCTTTTTGATTTCTTCAGCCTTTGGAGCTTCTTCAGTTTCTGGTTCGCTAACTGTTTCTACAGGGGTTGCAACGGGCTTTGCTGCGGCTTGTACTGGAGCTGCTACTGGTTCTGGTATAACAACAGTCACAGGAGCCTGCTTTTTTTCTACAGGAGCTTCTTCTTTTGCGATGTTCTGAAGAATGGCCATAGAATTACTCTGTGCAGCTTCTTCTTTTTTTGCCTTTGCAAGAATAGCCATTACAGGATTGTCATCATTGTATTTCGAAAAATCTTTAGCCATTGATTAACTCCTTAATGAAATTTGCATAGTCGATTGCTGCATTTGATTTTGGATTGTAATCAAAAATATTCTCACGTGCGAGCTGAGATTCCTGAACAGCAATTGCATCTCTGATCTTTGTTTCAAAAACCTTTGTATTAAACATTTCAGCAAACTTAAGGAACTGCTCATTCATGTGCTGTGCAAGACCAGCGCGGCCTTTATAGCGAACAAGTAAAACTCCGGCTATTTCAAGGTTCTCGTTTACGTCTCTGATACCCTGGATTGTTTCTGCAAGAGCTTCGGCTCCCTGCATAGAGAATGAGTCAGCCTGTACAGGAATAACAACAGATGTACTTGCTACAAGGGCATTGATTGTAAGTGGTGAAAGAGCTGGAGGAGTATCAATGATTACATAGTCATAAACATTTGAAACTTCCTTCAGAACCTTTGAAAGTTTATATACCTGATCAATTGCATTCATTTCCTGCATGATATTATTCAGTCCTTTATCTGCCTGAATAAAGTCTCCGGAAGGGGTAGTTTGAATGGCATCTTTGAGACTAATCTCATTTTTGAAAACCATCTTGATAGACGGATTTGAAGGATCTGCTCTGTAACAATAAGAGAGATTGCACTGAGGATCCAGGTCTATTGCAAGTGTTTTTTTGCCCAATAATGACAGGCCTGAAAACAGGGCGCTGGCGGTTGTTGTTTTTCCTACGCCGCCTTTCTGATTTGTAACAGTGATGATTTTCATAAAAATTCCCCTTCTTTAATTAAAGAAATAAATAATTAAATATATGTATAATATATCTTGAAATAAAGAAAATGTAAAGAAAAAAGAAAGAAAATATGTAATAAAATATAAAGAAATAAAGAACAAAAGATATAAAGATATAAATAAATAAAGAAAGATTATATAAAATATAAAGAAGAAATAAAGAAAAAATAAAGAAGGGCAAAACAGGCCCTAGGATTCGCGTAGACGCGTCGAAATTCGAAAATCGAGTAATTTGTCAACCGAGCCTTTTTGAGGCCGTTTTAGGGTCTTTTTTCGTATTTCTGGAATGGGAAATTTTTCGTGTTTTTCAGGGAGATATGACTACCAAAGTACGCTTGAAAAAAGAGTGGTAAATTTATAATCAGGAGTTGATATAACTACCAAGGTACGCATAGAAAAATGGGTTGTCCTGGTCCCGTTTTATGTTTAAAATCAGAATGAAATTTCTCAGGAAAACGGTTCTGCGAAAAAAATGAATAAGTCAAAATTACATGAATCCATCATAAATAATTCTCAAATGACCTTTGCCAGAAGCGGAGGAAACGGCGGGCAGAACGTAAATAAAGTGAATACAAAAGTGTGTCTGCAGCTTCCTGTTTCGGCCATTGGCGGGCTTACTGATGAGGAAAGAAGCCGGCTCAGAACCAAGCTTACAACAATAATAAATGCAGAAGACTGTCTTTATCTGAATGTTGATGATGAACGCTTTCAGGAAATGAATAGAAAAATTGCACTGGAAAGACTTGAAAACAGAATCCTTCAGGCACTTATAATTCCAAAAAAGAGAAAGGCAACAAAGCCGACAAGAGCCAGTAAAGAACGTAAACTGAAACAAAAGAAAATCAGATCGGAAATAAAGAAAGGTAGATCAAAGATTTTTTAAGATAACAGAACTGTTACAATATTTTGCCTATGAACGACAGATTTACAAAATCAAAAATATATGACTACCAAGGTACGCATATTGATATTATAATATAACTATGTCATTTAAGATTGAGCGTAACGACATTACAAAAGTTCACACAGATGCAATAGTTAATACTGCGAATCCTTTGCCGAGAGTAGGGCGGGGGACTGATACTGCTGTTTATAATGCGGCGGGTAGGGAAGAGCTTTTGAAGGCCCGTAAGGAAATCGGGGTGATTGAACCTGGGCATTCTGTCTCAACAAAATCTTTTAATCTTAAGAAAAACGGAATCAAATATATCATTCATACGGTAGGCTGCAGGTACGATGCAGATAAGCCGGAGACGGTTCAGAACCTCAGAAACTGTTATTCTTCATCCCTCAAAATTGCAAAAGATCTTGGCTGTAAGAGCGTGGCGATTCCGCTTTTGGCCACAGGATTTTATGGATTTCCAAAAGAACTTGGGCTTAAAATTGCGGTTGATGAAATCAGTTCTTTTCTGCTTGAAAATGAAATTGATGTGACGCTTGTTGTTTATGATGCAAAGTCTTACATGATTTCTGAAAAGCTTTTTGATGATATTCAGAACTTCCTTGATGAAAATT
>CAMNIU010000197.1 GCA_946540605.1 uncultured Treponema sp. | reverse complement strand
GGATTTTGTTACCTGAGAAAGTTCCATCATAAATCTGCTTGATTCCACAGGATGGACTTCTGCTTTGTAGAATTATTAAATCGGGATTTTCTTTTTGAACAATTTCGAAAGCGAGTCTGGCCCCCTGCATAAATTCTTTTGTGATATTTTTTCCTTCTGTGTTCATGACCTGTCCATTTACAATTTCTGCAGAAGGACGCGGTGTGGGGAGGCCACCCAGAACTTCAGGGCAAACTATTATCATCTCGTGAGACTGGAGGAAATCCATCATCTTCTGATTAAAATTATTTCCGCCGTTGTATTTACAATTGTCACCGGCCAGACAGGCACTGACTATTATTTTCATAATTCTCCCAGCCTAAGCTTATTATTCTTAAGTGTATTTGTATTATCGAACTTAATATTTGGTTCAGAAGAAGCTGCATCTTCGTAAAGACCAAGACAAATGAAGTCTCCTTTGCACAAAGGCTGGAAATTTGCATAAAAAATAAAAGTTTTTTCATCTCCGTCTGCAAAGCTTGCTTTTTTAATGTACTTAGAACTTCCAAGTTGAAATTTGCGTTTTCCTAAAGCGTCACATGCATCAGCAATAAGTGTCATATCAAAAAAGGCTGGAGCAAGTCCTGTATTTTTAATTTTGACTGTCAGTTCACAATTATTATTTTCATCAACCTTAAGATTTGCTGAGGTAACTTCAAAATTATAGCCGAGCTTGTTATTCATTTCTTTTATTGAATCAGCATTTTCTTTGAAAAAATCTCTAGCACAGGCCTCGCGATCGAGCTCATAGTAAGACATATGAGAAACATTTATAGCTTGCTTCCAACGCTCCAAAGTCCATTTCAGATGATAGCGGTCTTTATCTTCTAATTTCAAAAGATTTTTATAAACATCACAATTCTCGCCAATAGCCGGAAGTCCAGCTTCATAACATTTTGCAAGATCAAGCTCGCGGTCTTTAATCTGAATCAAACCGTCATTCCTTTTTGCGACACCAAGAGAATAGGCATATTCTAAGACATCACCTTTACAATCACTTGGCACAACGAGCTGCGTTGTTCTAAAAACAGAGGCGTAATAGGCAATCATATCTTTTTGAATTTCATCGGACGGCATTTCGCTTCCAATAAGCTGTGAACAATGCCATTCTCCCCAGTTACCAAAAGAACGGATATCAATAAATTCAACTCGTTTGTCCCCATCATAACGACGAGCCATTTCTGCTGCAAAATCTTTGCAGGCCTGAATATAAATCGGATTAGACCAGTCTGGAACACGAATCGTTTTATCCGTTCCTTTTATAGTAGCCTCTACAAAAGGACAGCCTTCATCATAAATATACTGAGGAACATGCTCTCCACTTCCAGGGTTATCTTCTTCTTTTGCACTTGAATTGACAGGATAAATTCTCCAGCCCAGAGTTCTTCCATTTTCAGCACAAAGCCGCAAAAGATTATCTATTAAAGACCAGTCATATTCATTTTTTCCCTTTTGAATACTAGCCCAGCCAGCTCCAGTATAAACTACAGAACAATAATCCCAGGCTTCATTTTTACCTGAAGCAAGCGTTGCATCCCAATAAATGTTATCAATATAATTACTGCTCCAGGCATACTGAACAAACCCCTTATGAGGATTTACAACTGGCTCACCAGAAGGAGATAGCGTAAAACTATAGTTCTTTGAAGAAAGCAGACCAGAAAGTGTAAAAGTTGCAGGAGAATCCTGAAGCTCAGAAGCATAAACAATTTGTATAATAACTTTTTCTATAGGATCTTTTGTAAAAGTAAATGCATATTCGATATTAAAATCTTCGTTAGCCGCTATATCATTTGCTGCAAACTTATCTGAAAGAACTTGTCCCCAGTTAGCAGTTTCTGTATTGTTATCTACCAGTCTAAACTGTATTTTTGAAATTGATTTATCGCTGTATCCTTTCCAGAATATTTTTACAATTTCTCCAGTTTTTGGGAGCCTTGTAAAACTGTCTGTTAAATCTACTTTGCATAAATATGATTCTGTTTTTTTACCATCAATCCAAATATCTTTTTTTTCGGCTGTCTGTCGAATCAACAAATGTGATAAATCAACCATCCAGTTATAAGATTCACCGCTTTCTGCATCCACATAAATCGGTTTTTCTGTTTCGACATATACAGTCTTTTCCACTTCCTTAATAACAACTTCTTGCCTGCAGGAAGAAAAAATCAGACTTAAAAATATCAATAAAAGAGAAAATTTTCTAAAACTCATCACTTAAATTATAACACAGTTTTATAAATAAAGGTTTATTATTGTTTTTTGAGTTTTTTTCAAACTATGTTTCAATTGCTCAAATAGGCCTTGTGGCCCATGCTTTTTAATGAATTATGATTTCCCCGCCACAATCATATTCTTCAACTTTGCAGCATCCTTTGCCCCACTCCCATTCGGATGATTATTGAAGTAAATCTGGACTTTCTTTCCTTCTCCACCAGCCTTAATCACGACCGGTACAAACTGAGCCAGCTCATCATCAGAATAATCATAACAATAGCGGGCAGAACCGTTCGGGGAATCTCCTGTTGCGTACCAGGCCCCTTCGTTTCGACCATGAAGCCGGATATAAGCATTGCTTCCCAAACAAGGTGTACTCATTGCGCTGCCATCCGGAAGATTCTTCAACTGCGGCATATCACAAAAAACAATTCCTGCGTCACGTTTTTCAAGGCCTTCAAAAACAGACGGGCGAATCCATTCCTTGTGACGAAACTCTATCACTACAGGAAATCCTTCAAACTCCTCTATCAGCTTAGCCAGATAAATGCGGTTATCCGGTGTGTAATGAAAGCTTTCCGGAAGTTGAAAAAGCAGCGCAGAAAGACAGCCCTTTTCCTTCAGAGGTGCTACCGCCATTCTAAAATCCTCCGCCACATTTTGCCATCCGCCACTTATTTCATGAGTCAGCAGCCTGTTCGCCTTCACGCTGAAATTCAGTTTTCCCTCAGATCTCTCATAAAAGCTAAGCAGACGTTCAGCCGTCGGCATATTGTAAAAAGTATTATTCAACTCCAGTGCATTAAACTGAGTCGCATAATAAGAGAGAAAATCTTTTCGCTTCAAATCCTCCGGATAAAAAACTCCCTTCCATTCCGGGTAATCATATCCGCTGGTGCCAATCAAAAGGTCTGTCATACAATTAACAAAATAATTATAGAAAAAAAATTATTGCCCCTCTACCCCAAAACTAGTTAAACTATAATCATCAATATGGCTGAAGCTGAAATCAACATTGAGAAAGTTTTCAAGAATATGATGTTCGGGAAGAACTCTACTGAGTGCGGTTACTTCCCGGACCGCCAGGCTGAAAATATTCTGACTTATTTTAACTGGTTGGATTCGAGTACGTCCTCGGCCCTACCCGTTGAAAAGCTGGACTGCATTGTTTATGAAAGGCTTCTCCATCAGGGCTTTCGTCGCTACTCTTCCATGGCTTATAATACCCGCTGCCAGAATTGCCATGAGTGTATTCCCATTCGTATCCTTGCAAAAACTTTTGCTCCTTCCAAAAGTCAGCGACGAGTCCTTCATAAAAATCAGGATGTGGAAGTTATTATTTCTGCCAACCCGGCTGATTTTTGCACAAACGAAAAAGCCCTCATGTACCGCAATTATTACAATCATCATAATGAAGGCACGCCCGGCTTCAACCGTCTCACTTTGAAAGAAGCTGCCGAAGATCTTAAAAATATGAACGGCGGCTACAGCGGGGTTATCAATCTTGATTATAAACTTAATGGCCAGCTGATTGGCGTAAGCATCCTCGATTATGTTTTTGACGTACAGGGATTTATCACCGGCCTTTCCTCAAATTATTTTTATTATGATATCAGTGATGAAGTTCTCAAGCACAGCATTGGCGTTTACAGCGTTCTTGTAGAAATCAACTTTTGTCTGCAGAATCATTTTCCTTTCTACTATCTGGGCCTTTACTTACCCCACTGCCGCAAGATGAATTACAAGGCAAACTATAAGCCTTACCAGCTTCTGCTTAATGGAGTCTGGACTAACAGCACGGGCCTCGAGCAGTGCCCTCAGGTTCTGGAAAATTATCTTCGCATTGAAAATGAAAAATCGCGGTCTGCCAAAATTGACACAAGCGACATCTTTACATTTCCCGCTCCCAGCCTGATTTACGGCTATGATGAGATTTCCCTCGTGACGGATAACATTCCATTGCGTCTGCTTTATTCGGCTTATAATCAGGGAGTCTTTCCATGGTTCAACGAAGATCAGGGCGAGCCGGTTTTGTGGCAGTCTCCAAAAAAACGTTTTGTAATTCCAATCCGCCAGCTTCACGTTTCAAAATCAATTGAAAAATTCCTCAAGCACAATCCTTACACTTACACAATTGATAAAGCTTTTGGTGATGTAATCAAAAACTGTGCAAAGCAAAAACGCGCCGACCAGAACGGCACCTGGATTGGCCCTAAGATGATTAAGGCCTACAAGAAATTTCACAAGGCAGGATACGCCCACAGCATCGAAGTCTGGAAGGACGGAAAGCTGGCCGGCGGCTTTTACGGCATCTTACTTGGCAGCGTTTTCTGCGGCGAGTCCATGTTCACGATCGAACCCAACAGCTCCAAGAGCGCCTTCGTCCTCTTCGCCCGAGCCTTCCAGAAAGCCGGCGGTAAACTGATTGACTGCCAGACCTACACCGAAAACATGGCCCGTTACGGAGCCCGCGAAATCACCAGAAAACAGTACCTGGCAAAACTGGAGAAGTACGCAAAAGTACCGCTTAAGTGTGAGATTGGGAAGTTGTTTGCTTCAGAATAATTTAGGAAGGGGAAGGCCTTCCCCTACGGCCGCACGTTGTTGCGGCCTACCCTTTCTCCTAGGGCTCCGCCCTAAGACCCGATAGGTAAATTGCTATCGCAATTTGTCATTGTATTCAGTAAACAAGAAATATTCTTCCAAAGAAAATGAATCCACTCCAAACATCGTATTTCAAATTTTTGATTCTTCCTAAATGCTTTCATTATTCGTTACATGAATCGCATCCTTTTCAAGCACTATAAAAAAGCCTCGTTAAATTTTATAATATACAATATTTGGAATGTAAATTGTATGGTCATTACCTGCTAAATCACTAAATTTCAAAAATATATCTTTATTTCCATACATATTCGCCATTTTCTCCGACAAATGTTTCTTTCATAAGTTTTGCAATTTCCTTATCTTTTGCATTTGCACTATAATCAAAATCACGTACAGCTTCGGCCCATGCTCGAGAAAAACCTTCTGGATAATCTGGGTTATATGGATTTCCATTTCCACTTGTTATCCCAAGTAAGCCAGAAATTTCCGCACCTTCCCTTAAAGTAGGATGTTTTCTAGTTATTGAAAGTATTTCAGCAAGTTTTACAAAAATCTCTGTATTCTTTCCCATAAAATTTTTCCTAAACTCTATTTTACATTTCTAATTATCGTTCTAGTCTTTGAAGCAAGAGGATTACTTCTAAGTGCAGCTTTTATTTCAGAATCTGAAGGAATTCTATAACCATTTGCAGTCAGATTCGATTCAACCTTATCATAATTCAAAAGATAAAAATTTAGTTCATCTACAAAGAAATCATTTTGTTCATGTCCAGCAATATTATATACAGGCTTTAGGTTTTCATAACTGCTAATTGCATTACACATTACATATTGCATTGCAGTTATGAATTTTTCTGAATTTTCGTAGTAATATTTTCTTAACTCAGAATCACATATGTATATATCTCGTATTTCTGTTATGTCTCTATCATAATATGATCTTTCATAAAATTTATTTTTTACCAAATTAGGCTGAATATTATATAAAATACTTAAATAACTATTAGTTATTCTAACATTCAACCTTGTTTTAAGTTCTAAATTTTTTTCGGCTTCTTCCTTCTCTTTTCTTCTTTGATTCTCTTCTTCTCGAACAAGTGCTTCTTCCTGTTTTTTATAAGTATCTACTATATTTTTTAGTACCTCAATCGATGAAATCTCAAATTTCTTCTGTTGTTCCTTAAATATAACTTGCACGCTATTATTATCTAATGTAAGTTCAGATAAAGTTTTTATCCAAGCCCGAGAATCTTCTGTAATCCAAGGCTCTGTAGGAATATTCCCATATTGCAGAAAAATTGAATCTGGAATTACTTTTATTTTTTTATTATCTATCTTCTGCATTTGATTTTGTGTTACTGTAAAAGTATATTTTGCTATAGGCCCAAGTAACAAACGTTTCCCTGAAAATATTTCTTGTTCTGTATCGTCAATTATTTTAAGTTTTACATCATATACAGTTGTAGGTTCATATGCATCATAATATCCTGCAAGATTCTTTTTTATGCATCCAAATTCAGCAAGGGATGCAAGAAGTTTGTATTCTGAATAAATATAACTTCCTGTATTATTATATTTCAAAATATTTTGAACTAAGGCTGCCCCATTTTGTAAAAAAGTATTCTTATCTTTTGAAGTATTATATACAGAAACAGAAGGCCATTTTTCTAAGAATGACATTTGCCAATCTATGGAATAAGCTTTTTTAAGACCTGTCTTAAATACTTTTTCAATTTCTTTATATTTTGGAGTTAATTTCCAACTCAACTTCATTTCGTAAGTTGCCGTCTTTTCTTCTCTATTTAGTTGTATTCTTTCGGGCTCATCACAAATAATCATTATTGGACATTTTTCTGTCCAAAACTTTTCAAAATCTCTTAACTGATTAATCCATTCATCAACAAAACTAAATTCATCGAACTCACCATAACCAGGTTTTCCAGATTGTATTACCTCGGATAATTTCATCCAACCTTCATAAGCAGCGCTTCCTGATATTGTTTGTTCTTCTGTCATAGCATCATAATATTCACTTAGAGCAGAAACATATTGTTTCTTAGCTTCATATTCCTTTGCCTTTTCCATACGATTAGAAAGCTCTGTACTCTGACCAAAAACTGTTGAAACAGTTAATATGATCATAATAATAGTTAAATTAATCTTTTTCATTTTTCCTCTCACTTAAAATAATTTATAATTACATCACGCATTACGCAATATAATTAAGTATAACATCAATTTTGCTTACTGTCATTAACTTTTTGAATCAATCATACTCAATTACAATAAGTATATGGGTATAAGTTTCTCTGATTTCATAATGAATATGAAGTATTATCGAACTAAAAGAAATGTTTCACAGGCCCAGCTTGCCGAAGAATGTGATTGTTCTAACGGTATGATTGGAGCCATCGAAGCAGGAAGAGCAAAACCCTCATTTGATATGATTTTATCCATTGCAGAAGCGTTACAAATACATCCCGCAGACTTATTTTTGAGAGATACTTCCGTATCTAGAAATGACTTGAAAAATCAAATACAGAATAAACTAATTGAAGATATAAAAAATATACTGAATGATAATTTGAGTGATTAAAACTACTCCATATATGAAAATCGGTTCTTTCTATATCATATAAATATGTAACAGTTTGTTCCTTACATCTCTTCCAGCTTCTTCAAAAGTTCAGCCTTCAGATAATTGTAACGCAGATGTTTTTCTTCTTTTGCAAAATGCACTTCGCGAAATTGTTCAGGGTTGTTGTCGTAGTTGAGTTTTTCGTCACCAAACTGTTCGCTTGTAAGGTCAAACAAACATTCGCCACCGGCTGGCAGAGGGACTACATTGTAGCAGTGATAGTTTCCGCCGTCGCGGAGAATGCCGTAAACTTTGCCGCCGAAAATGTCCTGCACAAGAAATGCAGTAATTGAGCACTGGCCAACAGTTTGATTTTCGCGGCTCCATTTTTCTCTGAGGCGTGGAGCACAAGTTTCGACACACCAGATTTCGCTGAGGATATCATAGAGGTGTCGAGGATTTTCAATCTTCTCAAAAGCAGAATCTGCCGGTTTGCAATCAGCTGTCTTCCAGCCATAAAATTTATAATCTTTCATTTTTAAATCTCCTTGCACTCCCCTGATTATTTTACGCCTCTCTTAATTTTCTTTCAATTGCTTTTTCTTCAAAGGCCTTCATTACCTGATGCATATCTTCTGTTGTAAATTCGTAAGCCCATTTTTTGAACTGATCCGGCAATCCGAAAAATCCTTCTGCCATTCCTGTTGCAATATCTGTGAGAGTATCGCAGTCGCCGCCAAGACTTACCGCAGTACGGATAACATCCTCAAAATCATTTCCTTCAAAAAATGCAGTAATTGCTTCCGGCACAGTTTTCTGACAGCTTTCCACGTGATAATAATTCGGGCGGATTTCATCGCAGGTTCTCGAAAGATCATAGCCGAATTCTTTTTCGATGTATTCCTTAATCTGAGTTTTATAATATCCATTGCGGGCCATCCAGATTACGCAGGCAACTGATTCAGCACCCTTCACTCCTTCCGGATGATTATGAGTTACCTCCGCGCTCCAGCGGGCAACCTCACGAGTTCGCTCAAGAGTTTCAAAAAGCCATCCCACAGAAGCAACGCGCATTGCAGACCCATTGCCCCAGCTGTTGTAAGGTTTTATTTTTTCCATCGCAAGCCACTGATAAAATCTTCCGCCATATCCCGCATGAGGATACTTGTGGCCCCAGAGCTGCATACTTGTAATCATCGAAGTCTTCATAGTGTTTTCATCAGCATCAAGACCAGCCTTTAAGATTCCATCGCAGATTGCAATTGTCATTACACTGTCATCTGTAAAATGCGGATGCTTTGAAAAAAGCGGAAACTCCTTTGTTTTATGTCCACGGTCAAACTCATAAGGCTGACCAATAATATCACCTAAAATTGCTCCAAACATTTCGCAAACCTCCTCGCCTTAAACTTACTATCGTTAGTTAGTCTTGTTATAGTGCTCTGTAATTTCTGCGTTCCAGTTTTTCTTCATTTTCTTTCCCCTTCGCACATCACATATAGTTGAGCTGAGCACAGAAAAATTTATTGCCATTCCTACGGCATCACACTCATAGCGCACTGCCCTATCCCGCCTGATACCAAGCCTCTCTGCTTCAGAAAACGCATCAATATTCGCACCAAGAAAAATAAACTCCCAGCCGTATTTTTCTGTCTGACGTTTTACAAGCTTCTGGATTTTCTCATAAGAATATTCCGAGCTGGCATTTTCCTGACCATCAGTCGTAATCACAAAAATTGTTTTTTCAGGACGGTCTTCCTCGCGCGCATATTTATGAACATTTCCGATATGATGAATAGCACCACCCATCGCATCCAGCAGAGCTGTGCAGCCGTCAACATAATACTGCTTGTCCGTCATCGGCTCGATTTTTTCAATCGGCACACGATCGTGAATGATAAGACTTCTGTCACTAAAAAGAACAGTCGAAACATAAGCCTCGCCCTCTTCTTTTTTCTGACGCTCCAGAAATGAGTTGTAGCCACCGATTGTATCAGCCTCAAGTCCACTCATCGAACCACTCTTATCCAGAATAAAAACAATTTCTGTAAGTCCCTTTTTCATAAAACCTCCTGTCCGTTTCCGGCTCATTGTGATTTTATGGTAAAGAATTACCCCACTCTGAAGGTCGCCTTTTTGGCGAATGTTTGGGATGGGGAAGTTGACCCCTTAGGGAGCGGCCCTGCTGGGCAGGGCAAAAACAGTCCGGTGGACTGTTTTTAGCGAGTCTCGGCGAAGGCTATGCCTGAGCCGCGGTTCGCACTTCGTTGCGCCCTACCCTCTCTGCGGGCTCGCCGCCCGAAACGCCTGTTACTCAGGCGCAAAACAATTTAATCCATGAGAATCAAGAATGATATCAACTTCTACCAGATTAAAAATCTGATTCATGACACAATATTTCACAATCAGATCAAACTTGCTCGAAGGCATAAAGGCATAACCGGCACTGGCGAGAAATTTCTCAAACTCTTGCAACGGAAGTTCCAGAGCCAATCCCAGCGCCATTACAGTCTGTTTTTTTGGAACGTAGTCCTTGTTGCTAATAATCTTAGAAAAAAACTTTTTGTCGATGCATGCCTTTTTATAAACCGTCGCGTTTTCAAGTTTGCGGTCCGCAATCAGCTGCTGCAGGGTATTCTGAAAATTAAGACTTGCCCCACTCTGCTTTATGAATGTATCAACATCAATTGGAGATATGTCACGAGCTTTAAATGGTTTAAGTTTCGGGCGAATTCTTAGATGAGCAGGTTCTCGAATAATTGGTTCGCAAGCGCTGGTTATCGCTCTGTTCAATTCAACTGGCTCGCGAGCTCTGGACGGAGCCCTGTTATATTCTGCAGGCTCTGAAGTTCTGGCCGAACTTTCGTTCAGCTCTACAGAATATTCTTCATCAAACGAACCAAAAACTCCGCTCTTGTGATTACCAGACCTATCCCCTTCATAATTTTCATCAAGGAAGTTCTGAATATCATCAAAAAGCTTTTCAGAAATCATGTAAGACTTTGCATCATAAACAACAAGCGTCACATCAA
>CAMNIU010000196.1 GCA_946540605.1 uncultured Treponema sp. | reverse complement strand
TCCATATCTTCATTTGCATCTGAATCGGGTTCTGTCTGATAAGCATGGATTTTCTCGTGCATTTCCTTATAAACCTGATCAACCGTATATTCCGGCTTGAAGAAAAATTTGAACATTGTTTCCGGAGAATTCAAAGACATCTCTTTTTTTACGACCATGCTTACTTCTATATTATTGCGGGCGTAAATTCTGTGTCCGTTTATAAAACGGTTTATGCCGGGCTTTTGACTTACTGCCCTTACATAGGCAGCCGCAAGCACATACATGGCATTAAAACCTTCAAAGCCTTCCAGTCGCTTTTTATGAACATATTTATCGATTGATGAAAGTTCGACGCTGTCTGTAATATAATTGTTGGCATCGTTGCGGGTATTCATGATGTAAAGGGAAAAAATTGTGATTGGTTCTATTGAACGGAGCAGACGGCCGTCTTTTCTGTCTCCACGTCGTCGTTTGTAAGCAGGAGATGCCGCAGTTGATAATGATTCACTCATATATTTATAGAGTAAATGGGATGGGCATATCTGTCAATGGGGGTTTTAGGGGGCTTGCCCACTAGGAGAAGGGGGTGTGGCGAAAACCGCCTGCGGGTTGAGCCCAGGGGGAAGGCTTTCCCCCTCATCTAAAAAAAGTATTCCAACACTTAAAGAAAAATGATAATATAGAAAAACATTTACATGTGTAAGGCCGCTGGCGGCCGGTGTTAAATAGCAGACCGTTAAAAAAATTGCGAAAGCAATTTTTAGGTCTACCATCATTTATAGAAGGGAGGTACTCATTTATGGTACCAGTATTAATTAAAGATTTGCTGGCTTCTGCGCCGGATGGACGCAAAGTTACAGTATGTGGTTGGGTGCGCACTGTCCGCGACTCAAAGGGTCTTGTTTTTATTCAGGTGAACGATGGAAGCTGTTTTGCTAATATCCAGCTCACTTTTGACCGCAATAATCCTTCTAATAATGCAAATGTAAATGAAATTGAAGAAGAACTCAAAAAGCTTAACACTGGAGCAAGTGTTCGTGCGGAAGGTCTTTTGATTGAAAGCCCTGCAAGCGGACAGGCTGTAGAAGTTACTCTCGAGAGCCTAAAATGTCTTGGTCAGGCTAATCCGGATGAATATCCTTTGCAGAAGAACAAGATGTCTATGGAATATCTTCGTGACAATGCTCATCTTCGTGCACGTACTAACACTTTTGGTGCTGTTTACCGTATGCGTAACCAGATGGCTTTTGCTGTTCATTCGTTCTTCCAGGAAAGAGGTTTCCAGTACATCAACGCTCCGGAAATTACATGTTCTGACTGTGAAGGTGCCGGAGAAATGTTCCAGGTAACAACTCTCAGTCTCGAAAAAATTGCTGAGATGGGTGTTAAAGCTGGTGCAGGCGGAATGAAGATTGAAGATGCTCACAAGATTGTTGACTACAGCAAGGACTTCTTTGGAAAGAAGGCTTCTCTCACTGTATCTGGCCAGCTTGAAGCAGAAACTCTTGCAACTGCATTGAGCCGTGTTTACACCTTTGGCCCTACTTTCCGTGCAGAAAACTCTAACACTCCACGCCACCTGGCTGA
The DNA here is from genome assembly GCA_946540605.1 of uncultured Treponema sp. GTDB lineage: Bacteria > Spirochaetota > Spirochaetia > Treponematales > Treponemataceae > Treponema_D. Next base: position 9,072 of record CAMNIU010000196.1, on the reverse strand, counting down.
GTTCTGGATGATTGAACCAGAAATGGCTTTCTTTGATTTGAATGACGACATGGATATTCAGGAAGACTTCGTAAAATATCTTTTGAACTGGGCTTTGACAAAATGCCGCGAAGACCTTGCCTTCTTCGACAAGCGCATTCAGCCTGGCTTGATTGAAAGTCTTGAAAAGGTTGCTAAGGCTAAGTTCACACGAATCAGCTATACTCAGGCTATCGAGGATTTGGAAAAGGCAGCCGCTAATGGTGCTAAGTTTGAATTCAAACCTTACTGGGGCTGCGACATTGCAACTGAGCACGAGCGCTATCTTACAGAAAAGATTTACAACGGTCCTGTAATGGTTTACAACTATCCAAAAGAAATTAAGTCTTTCTATATGAAACAGAATGATGACGGCAAGACTGTAAAGGCTGTTGATGTTCTTGTTCCTGGAATTGGCGAGTTGATTGGTGGAAGCGAGCGCGAAGAAGATTACGGCAAGCTTAAGGCAGAAATCGAACGCCGCGGCATGGACGAGTCTATTTACGACTGGTACCTCGACCTTCGCAAGTTTGGTACAGTTCCACACTCAGGCTTTGGCTTGGGCTTCGAACGTCTTTTGCGCTACGTAACTGGTATGGAAAACATCCGCGATGTTATCCCTTACCCACGCGCACCTAAGTTAGCAGACTTCTAGTTAAGCAAAGCCGGATTTCTTATGAAGTCCGGCTTTTTATTGACAATAATTATCTTTTAAAAGATAATTATTCTATGAATCTTTTATCCGAATTAAAACTTCGAAACATTTCCATAAACGAATGCTCAAAGGCTACAGGCATTCCTTATGGTTCTTTATATCCTCTTATTCACGGAAAAAAACAACTGGAAAAATGTGAATATTCTACTCTTCAAAAACTAGCTGACTTTTTTCATAGTGACATTAGTGATTTATTTAATCAAAAAGAAGACTTCTCTGTATATTGGGATAATGAAAAAACTGCTGATGTTCAGATTATGGAAAACAAAGCTCTAATAAAACGATATTCAAATAATCCGGTTAAGCAGATTTTTGCAAAAGATGAAATTCCACTTTTTGAACTTGGTGAAATTCTTACATGGCGCTGCTGGGATAAAAAGCGAGAAAATATTGAAAAATATCTTTTTAAGCTTGGACTTACAGAATTCGATCCTTATAAAATATGTCGAAAGACTCACGGTGTAATGTTTCAAGATAAAATCTGGTTTAAATATGAAGGTGAAAACCTCACCTGGGATGATGTAAAATGCAAATAACTCCACCTTCTCACATAGAAGAATTTTCAATTTCTGATGAATATCTCGTAAGAACAAGCGGCACAAGCGATGGTACACAGGACAAATATTTCAAAGATGATTACTGGTTCAAGTTGGATCGCTACGGTGGCGAAGGCATCGCAGAAACTGTTGCATCAAGTATTTTGAGAGAAAGCGGATTAGCCCCTAAACTTTTTGTGGAATATAAACCTTGTCTTATAAACGGCAAAAGCGGATGTTATAGCAAAAACTTTTTATCTGAAGAAGAAAGCTTTATTACTCTTTATCGTCTATACAAAAATGTAACAGGACGAGACCTTGCAACAATATGCTCAAAAATGGATTATGATGATGCTATTGAATATGTTATAAGCTTTATAAAGGAACAAACTAACCTAGATATTCATGAATATCTAGCAAACACCTTTTGCCTTGATATGCTGATTTTAAATGAAGATCGTCATTTTAATAATCTTGGAATAATATATGATGAAACAAATTTCAAGATTGCACCTATTTTCGACAATGGGAAGTCTTTTCTGATTGGTAACCAACATTCCGGTAAAGCATATGCAAAAGTTTTTAGTCCTTCATTCAAGACCAATTATGAATATTTAAAAAAATATTCCACTTTGAAAATTGACCAGAATATTATTAATAAAATTGAATTATTTGGTAATACAAATATTCTAGAAATTCTACAAAATCAATTTTCGACAGCAATTTAAAGCGCATTTTTGAGTAAAAAGTGCGCTTTAAGTGCGCTTTATTTTTCCTATTCCCAAAATCCACTTATAAGACTATTATATAAATATGAACACATCAAAGGCATACTTCAAGAAAGTCTTCTCACGTTTTGGGCAGATGCTTTATCTGACCATTTCGAATTTTTCGAAAAATGCAATGTGGGAAAGCGCCTCGGCTTGTGCTTTTGGTTTTATTTTTTCTTTTGTTCCTGTGACGATGATTATTTTTACAGTGCTTGTGGGAATCTTAAGAATTTATCCGAATATTTATAATTTTATTATCAGTTTTACTTCGCAATTTGACTCGGTTGTAACAATTACACCAGTGCTTGATAATATGCTGAAAATCCGTTCGTTCAGTTCGTTTAATATTTTTCTTGGCGTTTGGGTTATATGGATGGCCCGCAAGCTTTTTAATTCCATCATAACTGCGCTGAATAAGGTTTTTCGTTCTGTTTCTCCACGCAAGTCTTGGTTCAATCAGGTTCTTACTTTTATAATTGAGTTTGCAATTACCTTGATAATTGCAGTTATAATTATTGCAGCGTTTATTTTTTCACAGATTCTTTCGCTGCCTTTTTTTCAGACAATTCTTGAATACTTTCCTTTACTCCAGAAGCAGAGTTCTTCAAACCTTGGAACCTTTGTTCTTTACCTTATACTTTTTATAAGCACGGTAATTGCTTACCGCATAATTCCGGGAACTAAACCTTTGCTCCGCCGCTGTGTCTTTTATGCAGCCTTGAGCACAGTTACATTCTTTATTGTTTCTCATCTTTTGAATATGTTTATGAATGTAACTAACTACAACACTGTTTACGGAACAATCAGCTCTCTTGTTGTTTTGATGATGAAGGTTTATATGTTCTTTATCATCTTTTTATTCTGCGCCCAGATGATTTATGTTTCACAATTTTTTGACACCCTTCTCCGCTCTGAAATTTATCTGCTTCCTCCTTACAGCTGCAAGACTTTAGGAGATTACTTAAGACGCTTTCTTTTTATTAATCCATCTGAAATTCAGACTCCTGAAAATACTGTGCATCTTGAAATTGGCGAAACTCTCTATCACAAAAATGATAAAGTCACAAAAGTTTATTTCTTAAAAAGCGGCGCAATTTCTGAAGCGGCAGAGCATGGGTTTACGCTTCGCTCTCAAGGCTGTTTCTTAGGTGATGTTCAATGCATCTTAAATCAAACCTATCAGGCAGATACACAGGCTCTTGCAGAATGTGAACTCATAAGCTTTACTGCCGATGAGTTTATGCAGATTATTGAAAAAAGCCATCACGCTGCCCGCAAGGCAATTTCTAAAATTTCGGAATATACTTCGGATCTCCAGCACATTCAGAATTTTTAGAGTTTTCAAAAACAACAGCAACTAGTTTTATTTGATATTAGTAAAAAAAATCGCTATAATCTGTCTATGTCACGTGAAAAGATTGTAGTATTAGATTTTGGTTCGCAGTATGCGCATTTGATTGCCAAGCGTTTCCGTATGCTCGGCTATTATTCTGAAATTGCCCTTCCGTCAGCTGATGTAGAATCTCTTGCTGGTGCAAAGGGCATTGTTTTTTCTGGGGGCCCGGCTTCGGTTTATGATGAAAATACCCCGGATTTTAATTCTGAAATTTTAAATCTTGATATTCCTATTCTAGGTCTTTGCTACGGCCACTATATTGTCCAGCTTGGTTATAATGGAAAAGTTGGAAAAGGTGATGTTGGAGAATTTGGTTTTGCAACTTTGAACTTTGCTGATGGTATGGGCGGAGCAGAAAGTAAGTGCCCGCTTTTCAAAGGAATCGAAGGAGACCAGCAGGTTTGGATGAGCCATCAGGATACAGTTTTCCAGATGGGCGATGACTTTGAAGTTGTTGGTTCAACTAAAGACTGTCCTTACGCTGCAACTCAGAATCTTGCAAAACGCCGTTTCAGTCTACAGTTCCACTGCGAAGTAAAAGATACTCCTTGTGGAAATCAGATTTTCCAGAACTTTGCAGATTATTGTGGCATGGAAAAGAACTGGGATCAGGACACTGTATTAAATATCATTCTTGAAAATATAAAGAAAGAAGCTGATGGCCGCAATGTTCTTTTGTTCCTCAGCGGTGGAGTTGATTCAACAATCACCTTTGCACTTTTGAACAAAGCGCTTGGACAGGACAGAGTTCTTGGACTTCATATTGATAACGGCTTTATGCGTAAGAACGAATCTGCAAATGTAGCAGAAGCTTACCGCAAGTTTGGCTTTACTAACTTTATTGTTGAAGACGCTTCGGAAAGCTTTTTGAAAGCTATTGCAGGTCTTACTGACCCACAGAAAAAACGTATGGCTGTCGGTGAAAACTTTATCACCGTTCGTAACGAAGTAACTGCCCGCCAGAATCTTGATGACAGCTGGCTACTTGCGCAGGGAACTTTATATCCGGATATCATTGAGTCTGGTGGAACAAAGAACTCTCACACAATCAAAACTCATCATAACCGGGTTGCAGGCATTCAGGAACTGATTGCAAAGGGACTGATCATTGAGCCTATCCGCGATTTGTACAAAGATGAAGTTCGCGCAATCGGTAAAAAACTTGGACTCCCAGATGAACTTGTTATGAGACATCCATTCCCGGGGCCAGGACTTTCCATCAACGTGCTTTGTAATGACGGAAAACCTGATGCAAAAAATGAAGAAGAACTTCCACTCGCACAGAAAGAGCTCGATGAAATTAAGCTTGATATGTTCTGCGAAAAGTGTACTGCAAGCCTTAAACGCAGCATTCTTCCAGTCCGCTCAGTTGGTGTTCAGGGTGACTTCCGTACATACCGTTTCCCTGCCCTTCTTACTTTCCGCGAAGAAGGAAACGGCTTCTATCACTTCCCTGACAAACGTGAAAAAATCGAGGAATGTTCTTCTACAATTACAAACAGTGCAAAATATATTAACCGCACCTGTATCAAACTTTATCAGAAGCCAGACATTGCAGACCGCGACCTTAAGATTCAGGAAGGCTACTGCGACCGCCGCCGCTTAGATCAGCTGCGAGAAGTAGATAACATTGTTTTGACTGAACTTCATAAGAGCGGCTGGTATGACAAAATCTTCCAGCACCTTACAATTGATTTGCCTTATGCAAGCTGTGCTGACCACGCAACCTTTGTATTGCGCCCTGTAATTTCGGAAGATGTTATGACAGCACGCTTTGCCATGCTGCCAAAGGATTTGCTTAACACAATCGTTCACAAGATTGCCGAGCTGCCTTTTGTAGACGCACTCTACTTCGACGCCACAAACAAACCACCTGCAACTTTTGGATGGGAATAGGCTAAAATGGAAGAACCGTTAAAAAATGGGCTGCGACAGCGGGCCATTTTAGGTTCATCCATCGTTAGGCCTCAGAGGCAGGCTGTGCCTGCCGACTCTCGTAAGTTCCTCCCCTCCCTGGCGCCTCGTAAAAGTTCCAGGCTGTGTCTGCCGACTTGCGTAAGTCCCTCCCCTCCCTGGCGCCTTGTTTTTTAACACAAATTAAACAGCCCCAGTTCCGGATACAGGCCCTGGATTAACCTAAAGTGTCCGTCCTGTGTCCAGACTGGTGCATCATACTTCATTGCACAAAAGGCAATCATAACATCAGTCAGGGGAACCGCTACTCCGTGTTCACGAAGATTCTTTAAGATGAGACCGACACCTTCGAAGTCGTATTCATCGGTATGAAGCAAATCAAAAGTATTAAAGGAAGCAAGAATATTATCAACTTCGTCATAATTTTTTGCACCGTGCAAAACTTCAGATTTTACAACTCCGCAGATTCCAATCTGCATTGAATCAATTTTTTTCGCAAGTTCAGAATTCCGGTCGCGATAATAATCAATAAGAATATTTGAATCTACTAAAATCATATCATGCTTGCCCTTCGCAATTCCCAAACTGCGTCTTTGTCTATATCAATTGAACCAATTTCATCCATCACTTCTTTTCTGTTTCTTGTCGGAGGCAGCGGAGGCGCAACATTCTTTCTGATTTTTTCAATAAATTCTTTTCGAGCTTTTTCCTCTTCCGGAGTTTGAGGCGGATTCACCACCCTTTTAGACTCCAGAACAAGTCTGTCATAATCTTCAACAGTAATCATTACACATTCCGGCGCATTATTCTTAACAATTACCTTAATACCATCGCGTTTTACTTCTTCAATAATCTTTCCAGCTTCGCCTTTATTAAAGCGGCTGATTGGAACAAAGGCATTAAGCATCTTTGTCGCAGTTAAAGCATCATACATAACAGTCTCCTTTTAATCAATTTATATATCTACATTTTAATAGTATTTTACATTAGTTGTTTTGTCAATAAATACATTGATATAACAAGGTTTTTGGGCAAAAAAAATCATTGCGAGCTATAGGCGAAACAATCCATCCACTGTATAGATTGCCACGTCGCCACGCTCCTCGCAATGACACAATTTCTTATAGTTCCTCGCAATGACGAACTCGTTATGTTTTACACACTGTAATTCAAAACCTGCTCAGTAATCAGCGGAATCAGCTGTTTCTTGCGGCTGACAACATCCTGCAGGTAGTAAACACCGTCTTCCAATTTTGGAAAGCTGATGAACTGCGTAAATTTCGGATCACTGTCTATCAACAGCACACTCGAAAGCTTTGTGATATCAGTAACAAGCAGACAAGAGAAAAGTCCTTTGTGAGCTCGGCGTTCAACGGCAAGCTCATTCATAAACTCAGCCTTGCGGTCCAGAATCTCCTGAGGGTTTCCAACTTCAATCTGGCTTGCAGTATAAGTTAATTTTCCTTCAGTATATTCTTTCATATCCTGATGAATGATTTCACTTGCAGGGCGTCCGCCAACTTTACTTCCTGCCATCAGAATCTCATTGCCAAGTTCCTTAATATCCAGATTAGTTATGCTAGAAAGATATTCTGCCATATCACGATCAGTGTCGGTAACTGTAGCTGACTGCAAAATCAGAGTATCAGACAAAATACCGCAAAGTAATAACGAAGCAACTTCCTTTGGAATTGGAATGCGATACTCCTTATAAAGCCCCGCAATCTGAGTCGAAGTTGAACCAACCGGACGGTTAATAAAGGTAATAGGATTTTTTGTTGGAATTGAGCCGATGCGGTGATGATCAATCACCTCCTGAATCTTATAATGCTCAATCCCTTCAACTGCCTGAGTAATTTCATTGTGATCAACGAGAATTACTTCTACGTTTGGCTCTTTCATCAAATCGTGCTCAGAAATAATTCCAATTACTTTATTGTCATCATCAACAACCGGAAGATATTTACAATGTGCATTTTTCAAAATCTCTTTGATTTTTGCGATTGTATCATTTTCGTGAACAGTAATAATTTCTTTGTCACCCATTGCAGAAACAGGCATTGAGTAAGCAATCAGCATGGAAGTTGGAGAAGTTGAATAAGGAGAAACAATTACTGAAACCCCGTTAGCTTCTGCTAACTCGCGCAAGCTTTTATCTATTACACAATTTGAAGTTGTAATCAAAAGCTTTACTTTATGTTCAATACAAATGCGCTGAATATCTTCGCGGTCAGAAGAAATTACAACAATATCTTCGCTGGCATGTGCTTCAAGACGTTTTTCAAAACTTTCTGTAGAAGATGAACCAACGTGAATTGAAGCATTGAAATTTTTGTCTGCGTCACCTGCAATATAAATTGGCTGAGCATTCAAGGTTTTCTGAATCAGGGATATGCTTGTAGAAAAACGATGCTTTTTTTCCGGATTCAGGATTGTCAAAACTCCGCGCGCGAATCCGCTGTAATGAAGCAAGGACTGATAGCGTCCTTCACCATCTACGACAGGTAAAACACGGATTTCAGTTTTTTCCATTTTTCCAATTGCTTCCCAAACAGAAACATCAGTAGTAACAGTTTCAACTTTATCCTGCATAAAATACTTTACCTTTGGAACCAGGTCCGGCAAATATTCAGGGCGGGGAATTCCAAATTTCTCAAAAATATATGCAGTCTGCGGATTCAAATGTCCAGCTCGCGCAGCTTTATATTCAGGATATCCTAAAAGATTTTTCAATGTAGCATAACCAACAGCAGAAACAACGGCGTCGGTATCGGGATTTCGGTGCCCGATGATGTAAACGGTCTTTTCCATATATTTTAATTATAACTAAATGCAAAAGAATTGTCATTCATAGAATACCGTATTGTTTCGCTGCGCTTTCAATGACAAAGCAGTTCACTAATGGTATACTTATTCATTATGAAAACATTTAAATATGAGACTCATCTTCACACTTGCGAAGCCAGTAAGTGTGGCGTTTCGCATGGGGCGGAATATATTTCTGTTTATAAGAAGCTTGGATATGACGGCATTTTTGTAACGGATCATTTTTTTGGCGGTAACACGGCGGTTTCGCATGAACTGGACTGGCATACCCGCATTGAGCAGTACTGTTCGGGTTATGAGGCGGCTCTAGCTGAGGCTAAGAAGCAGAATGCCGAAGACGGCGGCGATTTTAAGGTTTTCTTTGGCATTGAGCAGACATTCCAGGGGGATGACTACCTTATTTATGGGCTGGATAAAAACTGGCTTTTTGACCACCCGGATGTTGAGTCTATGAATCATGCCCAGCTTTTTGATGCTGTGAACCGCGAGGGCAGCCTTATGATTCAGGCTCACCCTTTCAGACTCCGCGGCTACATTAATGCCATTCACCTGCACCCGCGCGAAGTTCACGGAGTAGAAGTTTACAACGGAGGAAACACTCCCGACCAGAATGTTCTGGCACTGGAATACGCTAAGATTTATGATTTTCCTATGACCAGCGGCTCTGACATTCACAACATTAATTTTGCCCTGGAAGAAAAAACTGAAGGCACTATGGCTGTTGGTGGAATGGAGTTTGATTCACCGCTTGCTTCGATTGATGATTATATTGAAAGGATTAAGAATAAAGAGGGCCGCGTAATTTGCTAATATAGATTGCCACGCCCTTCGGGCTCGCAATGACACTTAATTCTCTGGGGGTCTTAGGGGGCCGGCCCCCTAGGAGAAGGGGTAGCG